>NZ_DDLD01000020.1:0-33593 GCF_002339435.1 Acinetobacter sp. UBA2581
TTTTATGTCGAACTCAGGTTACTTATTAAATTTATATTTTCAGGGTGTGGCTACAAAACAATAAGCTTATTTCCTATGATTGATCAGCCACCCATTGAGGTGGCTTTTACGTATATAAGTTTAATCAAAATTATTCATTCATATTGAACACTTCAGTGATCACGCAATCACGCACAAACTGTTCATCGTGTGAAACTAAAATCACAGCGCCTTTATAAGACCGAATTGCACTTGCCAACGAAGCTTTAGACTCAATATCCAGATGATTTTCTGGCTCATCCAATAATAAAAGTTTGGGGTGAGGAGAGACTTGGCTGAGACCTAGTAATACTACTTTGAGTTTTTCACCACCACTTAACTGAGGCAAAGGATAAGTACCTTTATCACCACGAATTCTAAGTTGGCCCAATAAATTACGCCATTCCACTTCCGGAATATCAGGATTTATCTGCCTTAAATTTTCAATTGCACTTAGTGTCTCATTTAGAAAACTAAAATTTTGATCCAGATAAAAACAGCTTCGTGCCAGAAAAATTTGATCGAGAGGTTGCTGCTTTTGTAGGGCGACCAGTTTCAGCAAAGTGGATTTACCACTTCCGTTTCGGCCTACAATATGGATTTTTTCAGCTGCACTTAAAGCAAGATTCACAGGCTGTGGAGTACCAAAAGGAAGCTTTAACTCTTTAACCCGCAGAATTTCACCAGATTGTAGTTTAAGGTCTGGAAATTGAAATAGCTGAGGTTTTATCTTTTCAAGTTGCTGCTTTTGAACTTTTAACTCAGATTGTTCATTGGAAATTTGCCGTTGGTGCTGTGCCTGAACTTTACCTATACTTTGACCAGCTTGTTTCTTTTTAAAGTCTAAAAGCACTTTGGCTTGGGAATTCGAATCACGTAATTTGTTTCCGGCACGTTCCCGCTTTTGTGCTTTCATTAAAACGTCATGTTGCTTGTGCTTCATCTGTTTAATATCACGCTGACTCTGCTGAATTGACTTTTCGAGTGAAGCGACATTTTTCTGATATTGCTCAAAAAGCTCCGCATAGTTTCCAGTAGTGTGCTGTAATCCATGCTCATTTAAATAATAAATATGATCAACCTGATCTAGTAAAGTCCGGTCATGACTAATGATCAACGCACCAGCAGGATGTAACTTTAAATACTCTATTAACTATGTCCGTGCTTCACGATCCAGATGGTTGCTTGGCTCATCCAGCAATAAATAATATTCAGGCTTTAAGAACAAGCTACATAAAGCAAGTTTGGTCTTTTGGCCCTCACTCAAATATTGCACAGGAAAGTCCAGATCGGTGGGCAATTGCGCTGAACTCAACAGTTGCTGCCATTCATGCGGCAAGTGCCAGTGGTCTTCAAGTAGCTTATAATCCTCAAAACTGGCTGTATCATGTTCAACATTTTTAAAAGCACGATGTAATTGACTTACTTCGATTGCTTCAGCAATTGTGGCTGCCTTTAACCGATGCAATTGTGGTAGATAGGCATGATGCATTTGCCAGGAAACTTGACCTGAGCAATGTAGAGTAGAATACTGAGTCTGATGCAAAAGCTGCATGAGCAAAGACTTACCTTGTCCATTACGGCCAATTAAAGCACTGACCTGAGCTTTAGGAAGGGTAAAATTTAAATTCTGAAATATGACTTTGGACGGGAATTCCAAAGTCAGATTGGATATTACACATACCTGTTGAGTCATAAATAACCTCATAAATACAGGATGCACAAAATAAACAAGGGATTTTTTTCTAGAAAAGATCAAGCCAGACGATCTATTTTGCACATCAATCTAAAAATAATCGTTGATGAGAAAAATAGACTTACTTCATTGGCGTGACTCACTTATAAGAGAAGGGGAGTTCGGACCTTATTTTAATATAAATAAGCTTGCTTAAAAATAGATCAAATTAGGATTGTTTATCCACTGTATTGATGCTGATTTAAGTGAATTTCAGGATTTTAAGAATATGAGATGATTGACTTGAAGTGGAACGAGTAAGTTTCATTTATACTATGCGGCTAAAGTCTTCTCTATTTTGCTTTTAAAGGATTTTTTTATGTCTGAACTCAAGCTCTACATTGCTTTATTGGGCGGAAAGCATGAAAAAGCCAATGTAGAAGTACATGACGTAATTCCGGTCATTAGTTCAGATATTAAGACAGCTTTCCCATATTTGAAGCAGCAATGGTTTGGTTTACAAAAAGGCCTGCATGTCGATGGTTGGATGACGATCAATGGTGTCAACTATCAGGATCTGAATTATCAGGTTCAGGTGACGGACATACCTGTAAAACAGGATTTAAAACTATTCCTGATCAATCTGGGTGCTTATGTGCCAGATCAATTTGGTGAAATCCATAAATATCTGGTAGTTGCTGCAAAAAATAAGACTGAGGCTAAAGCACAAGGCAAGCTGGCCATTGAAAAAACTTGGTTTAAACCTCATACCGATGCCGTGATTGATGTGGATGATTGCTTAGAACTGAACAAGATTGACCAGAAATTTGTGCATCTAGTAGAGGGAGACTTTGAAGCCAATAGTTTTAAGAACGATTATGTGGTTATTCCTTAATTAAGATAAGGCTACATAAAGTAGCCTTAGTTTGTCGATTTATTTGTAATGACCTGAGACTTTCACATAATTCTGTGCTGAATAAGGCAAGAAAGCTATTTCCTTCTCAGTCAGTGGACGCACTTTTTTGACTGGACTGCCTACATACAAGTATCCACTTTCTAATACCTTATTCGGTGGTACCAGTGAACCTGCTCCAATCATCACATCATCTTCAACAACTACATCATCCAGAATAATTGTACCGATACCCACTAAAACACGATTACCGATGGTACAGCCATGTAATTTTACATGATGACCAATTGTCACATCTTCACCAATAATCAGTGGTGAACCTTCAGGTTTATCCGCCTTTTTATGACTCACATGCAACATGGAATGATCCTGTACATTCGAATTCTTGCCAATACGAATATGATTCACATCACCACGAATTACAGCAAAAGGCCATACAGATACATTTTCGCCTAAAACAACATCACCTACGACCACCGCCATCGGATCGATATAACAGGAGTCAGCGACTTGCGGGCGAGTATCCAGATAAGGGCGAATGTTTTGGCTCATGTCAGTATCATCCTGAAAGTTTATAAGTATTATAAAATAAAAAAGCACACATTCGATGAATATGTGCTTTCGCTTTAGTAAGATCTAATATTGATAATAAATATTAGAACAGGTTACTAAAAAATTGTTTGATATGATCCAGCATACGAGCAAAGAAACCAGCTTCTTCAACTGCTTTTAGTGCAACAAGTGGTTTCTCAGCAATCACTTTGCCGTTTAAAGTCGCCACATATTTACCTACGACTTGACCTGGTTGTAAAGGTGCAGTCAGTTTAGGCTGAACGACCAATTGAGTTTTAATGGCATTGGCCTGACCTTTAGGCATAGTCACGTTAAAGTTTTCTGCAAGACCGATCTGAACTTCATTTTCCTTACCAAACCAGACTTTAGACTTGGCTAGAACCTGTTTAGCTGGCTGAACATTTTTGGTTTCAAAGTTTGCATAACCCCAAGCCAGAAGTTCACGTGTTTGTGATGCACGTTCATTCATGGTTGGTGCACCGAAAATCACTGAAATCAGACGAGTCGGACCACGTTTTGAAGAAGTCGTTAAGCAGTAACCGGCTTCATCGGTGTGACCAGTTTTCAAACCATCTACACTTGGATCAGTATAGAGCAGGGCATTACGGTTACCTTGCTTAATTCCGTTAAAAGTAAACTCTTTTTCAGAGTAAATTGGATAGTATTTTGAACTGTCTTTGATGATGTGCTGAGCCAAAGTTGCCATATCTTTCGCAGTCGAATAATGGCCTTCAGCTGGCATACCAGTCGAGTTGATGAAGCTGGTATTGGTCATGCCGATCCGTTTCGCTTCCTGGTTCATCATATGTGCAAAGGTACCCTCGTTCCCTGCAATATGTTCAGCCATCGCTTTAGACGCATCGTTACCAGATTGGATAATAATTCCGCGCAACATTTCTAGTGCAGTCGCCGTACCATTTAAAGGCACATACATACATGATTCTGCACTGCTACCACGGCACCATGCAGATTCATTCATGCGAACCTGTTCATCTTCAGTCAGCTCACCACTTAATAACTTCTGCTCGATGATGTAACTGGTCATCATCTTGGTCATTGAAGCAGGGGCTAATTTTTCATTTTCATTTTTTGATGCGAGAATTTGCCCTGTCTCGTAGTCCATTAGCACATAAGATTTATTATTCAATTCTGGTGGTGCAGATAAGACAGTTGCTGCAAAGCTAAAACTAGGAATTAATAATAATGCAGCAAGGGCAGTTTTTTGGGTCATTTCTAGTGGGTTCCAATATCTTGATGTAAGCACGAAGAGCCTAGCATTTTAGGACAAAGCTAGGCTGACTTCTATGGGAAACCCGGGGTTATTTCAAAAGTATTGTAAGCAATCACTCAAAAAGTGGATTATTTACTGTAGCTCACCAACTCATTGCAAATGGCCTGATTCTTTTTCTTGCCAGCCTTTTTGGCGTCGCTCTGTGCTTCGGCCAGAATGTTACGGAAATCTGACTGTTTTACCATCTGGTTCAGGCGTTCAACCGGATTTTTTTGACCCGGCAAATATTCAGTCACGAGCTGGTTATAACCCTGATTGAATTTTGCTTTGTCTTTGACCATGCTTGGGCAAATTTCAGAAAGGACATAAATCGCAGCCAATTCTTGCTTGGTAATTTCCTGGCTTGGGGTGACTTCAATATTTTCATTTGCTGCATAAACCGAGCTGCCCCAAAGTGTCATACCAGCAACAACAGATAAACTTAAACTTTTAATTAATGTATGTTTCATCAAAAAACTCAAAAATTACATGTAGAACAATAATTTGTTAGCTTAAAGATATTTTTAAAATTGAAAAGAGGGGAAATGTAGTGAAGCTGTAGAATTATGAAGAAATGTGTAAGAGAAAAAAGACGATGCTGGCATCGTCTCATTTCAGCGAGAAAAACCTTATTCCTGATAGGCTAAAACATCTTCACACGCTGTTTTTTGTTCGTCTTTTGCAGTCTGTTTTGCGCCTTGACGTGCTTCTTCAAGCACAGTCTTGTATTCACTGTCTGCCTGAAGCTTTTGATATGTCATCGATTTGTCAGAGTATTCTTTTAGATAAGATTGAATCAGCTGCTGAATCGTTGTATCGAATTTTGCATTCTGCCCAATAATGCCTGGACATACTTCGATCATTACCTGTGCAGACGCAACATCTTCTTTCACGATCATGTCATTTTCTTCAGCTGTCAAATCATTGGCAATAACTGCAGGAGAAACAAAAGTTGCCAAACTTAAAGCCAAAGCACCCCAAAGAGAGAATTTTTTCATCATCTTAAGCCATATGTATTAATGGATATCGTGCTACAAATATATATAATTCCTGAACTAATACAATGAAATGTCCTAGTGAGTCATTTTTTTAGCTCAACGAGATTTTGCAGTGAATATATTAATTTCCAATGATGATGGCGTTTTTGCACCGGGTATACAGGCAATGGCGCAAGCCTTGAGACCTTTAGGACGCGTTGTGGTGGTAGCCCCAGAAAGTGAACGTAGCGGATTTTCCAGTGCACTGACTTTAGACCGACCATTAAGACCGATCCAGATTTCTCCCGATGTATGGGCGGTTAATGGCACGCCGGCTGACTGTGTCTATCTGGCCATGAACGGCTTATTTGATGTTGAATTCGATCTGGTGGTCAGCGGCATTAACAGTGGTGCCAATCTGGGAGATGATGTGCTGTACTCAGGGACGGTGGGGGCTGCATTTGAAGGCCGTCTGGCCAAACAACCTGCATTGGCAGTTTCTCTATGTGGGCAAAACGTTCGATCTTATACCTTGCCAGAAGATTATCGCATTGCAGCGCAATGGGTACATGATTTTATTGCGGCAGGTTTGCCGACTTTGCCTGATCGTCATATTTTTAATGTGAATATTCCTGATATGGCTGAGCTGAAAGGAACTAAAGTGACCTTTCAGGGACGTCGTAGCCAGTCCAAGCCGATTACCAGTCATGTAGATCCACGTGGTCGCCAGGTTTACTGGATTGGGCTATCGGGTGAAGCAGTCACAATGCCAAAACATAAAGGAACTGAAATCGAGTCAGACTTTTTTGCAATTGCCAATGGCTATGTAAGCGTGACGCCAATTCAGATGGATGCCACAAACTATGACACACTTCACACTTTGCAAGCCCAGATTCTAAATAAAATCTAATGAATGTTATAAGTTTGTGAAAAATGAAAGCTTACAAGTATATTGTAGTAAAACTTTGCTAATCTTACTGGGTTTTTGCAACCGTATAGATGTTAGAGAGGAAGATAATGTCCTTGGTGTCACCGAAATACTTCATTCATGCTTCACCATCCAGCTTCATCAAAACTCTGGTTTTGTCCACTGTGGTTGTTTCCACAATGATTATTACTGGTTGTGCCACTAAACCTCAGGTCAATAATATGACCCGCTATGCCGCAGCGCCTGACTTCTATACGGTACGCTCTGGGGATACTTTGAGTGGCATTGCTGCACGTTATGGTCTGAGCTATATCAGTGTGGCAGAGATGAATGATATTGCTCCGCCGTATCGTATTTATGTGGGTCAGTCGATTCGCCTGAAAAATAACACTACCGCTCGCCGTACTACAGCGACTCAACCTGTTACCCAAGCTTCACCGATTCAGCGTCAAACGATTGCGATTCCAGCGCCAACCACTCCCGCTCCAACAACTGTTAAGACTACGCCAAAACCTGCCACCACTACTTCCGCACCGATTACCCCAGTATCGACAGCAGCAGGATTACGTTGGGTCAAGCCATCAAATGGTCCGGTATTACAAAACTATGATCTGGCCGCAAATATCAAAGGTACCCGTTATGGCGGTAATGTCGGAGATCCGGTCTTTGCTGCAGCAGATGGGCAGGTGGTATACGCAGCAGATGGCCTGAAGGAATATGGTAATCTGGTACTAGTTAAACATATTAATGGCTATATCACCGCTTATGCGCATAACAGCAAATTAAGCGTGAAAAGTGGCCAAAATGTAACGGCTGGTCAAAAAATTGCCGAGATGGGGGCGACTGGTACAACCCGCACTATGCTTGAGTTTCAGGTTCGCTTGGACGGAAAACCGATTAATCCAACAACAGTTTTACCAAATAATTAAATAAATAATGCAAAACGTAAATTTCACCGTATAATACAATGAGTTGCTTTTATCAAAAGATGAAGCATCTCATAAGTTTAGAGGGGAATTTATGTTAGATCAACTTCGAGCAATGGGTGTCTTTGCTTGTGTTGTGGAAAAGAACTCGTTTAGCGGTGCTGCACGTGAGTTAGGGATTACAACCAGCGCCGTGAGTCAACAAATTCGCTCTTTGGAACAGGATATGGAAGTTGTACTTCTAAATCGTTCTACGAGAAAATTAAGTCTGACCGAAGCGGGACAAGCTTTTTTTCACAGCTGCCAGGAAATGTTGTCTGCTGCTGAGCGTGGAAAGGTTCGCATTAACGAGTTACGTGACGATCTTGTTGGTGAACTTCGTATTGTATCCTTACCGGAAGTGTGTGCGAATCATGTGATTCCTGCACTTTCTCACTGGATGTCCGCACACCGTGGCCTGACAGTCCACCTGGAAACAAACAATCATGAGGTTGATTTGTTGGAAGGGCGTATTGATATTGCCCTGCGATTTGACCAGAACGATGATGACCACAACCTTCAGGTTGTGCCATTAATGCAGATTGAACAGATTCTTGTTGCTGCGCCAAGCTATATTAACCAGACCGCAATTATCTCGCGTCCTGAAGACCTGAAACACCATGATGTTTTGCCTTTAACGCATATTAAAAATCATCAGAATTTCAGTTTTCAGCATGTGCATAGCACAGAAAAGGTTGAATTTGAACTAAGCTCACGCTTTAGTACCAATAACAGCTTGGTTGCAAAAGCCATGTGTCTGCAAGGCAACGGGGTTGCCAAGATTTTATATCTTGATGTTAAAAAAGATTTATTAAATGGTTCACTGATTGAAGTCTTGCCTGAATGGAAACTTCCGCCAGTCACCCTTTATGCAGTTATGCCTAATCGAGAACAGCAACCGACTAAAGTCCTGCGCTGTCTGGATGCATTGAAACAATATTTTAGCCAGATCTCTGGTGGGCGTTTGTTGCAAGTCGCATCATAAATTCCCTATAAACAAAAAAGCCGCTTTAAAGCGGCTTTTTTGTTTTTCAAGATAGACTTAAGCAAGGTAGGCCTTGATCATTTTCACTAAACGCTCGATCAGTTGATCGGCCTGTTCCTGTGTAATATTCAGGGTAGGCAACAGACGAACGACATTACCTGCAGTCACGTTGATAATGGTTTTGTATTCATCGCGTGCAATATCCACCAGCTCACCACAGTCTTTAGGCAACTCAATCCCAATCATCAGACCGAATCCGCGTACAGTCACTTGATGATCTGCAAGATGGTTACGTAACTGCTCAACAATATATGCACCTTTTTCAGCGGCATTGGCTACGATATTTTCTTTTTGCATAATATCGATGATGGTATAAACCACGCGTGAACCCAATGCAGTACCGCTATAAGTCGAACCGTGATTCCCCGCAGTTAAAACACCGACACCACGACCTTGAGTCATCACGGCACCAATTGGGAAGCCATTGCCCAGACCTTTAGCAGTCGTCAATACGTCGGGCACAATATTGGTGTGCTGATAAGCAAAATATTTACCGGTACGGCCATTACCTGTTTGTACTTCATCCAGCATCATCAACCAGTTGTGCTGATTACAGATCTGACGGATTTCTTCCAGGTAACTAAAGCCTTGCGGTGCTGTATTGACACCACCTTCACCTTGGATCGGTTCAACCAGAATAGCCACGATATCCGGATGGTTAATTGCAGCTTCTTCAATGGCTTCAATATCACCAAAAGGTACACGAATAAAGCCTTCAACCAATGGGCCAAAGCCTTGTTGAACTTTTTTGTTACCTGTTGCAGACAGGGTTGCCAGCGTACGGCCATGGAAAGACTTGTCAGCTACAATAATTTTTGGTGTTGCAATGCCTTGCATATGACCGAATTTACGCGCAATTTTGATCGCACCTTCATTGGATTCTGCACCACTGTTGGAGAAGAAAACTTCTTCCATGCCAGCGACTTCAGCCAGTTTCTGTGCAGCAGCAGTTTGCCAAGGCACTTCAAACAGGTTACTGGTATGAATCAGGGTTGCAGCCTGTTCCGCAATTGCTTCAGCAATCACTGGATGAGCATGACCCAAACCGCAAACGGCGATCCCAGTTAAGGCATCTAAATACTCTGTACCATCTTCGGTATAAAGATATGCACCTCGTCCTCGGACAAAGCTGATCGGTTGACGACCAAAGACTGGCATCAAATGTGAAGGTTGATCAGTTTGTACCGGAGCGAGGGTAATATTGTTCATGACTAACTCTTTACTGTTAGGTGGAAAGAAAAACTTATATAAGCAAAAACTTGGTCAGATTTAAAGGGTAATTGTAAATAAAAATGGATTTATTACTTTAGACGTACTGTTTTTCTCTGTTTTGGGTATAATGCGAGACAGATTAGTTGAGGATTTATCAATGACTGAACAAGCACGCGATACCGAAGCGTTAATTCGTGACCAAATTGCCAAGCACGCAGTACTTCTTTATATGAAAGGCACACCACAATTTCCACAATGTGGTTTTTCTGCACGTGCGGTAGAAGCACTCAGTCAAATTGGTCGTCCATTTGCTTATGTTAATATTCTGGAAAACCCAGATATTCGTGCAACTTTGCCACAAATTGCGAACTGGCCGACATTCCCACAACTTTGGATCAATGGTGAATTGATCGGTGGTAGTGACATCATCCTAGAAATGTTCCAAAAAGGTGAATTACAGCCTTTAGTAGAGCAATACAGTCCAGCACCTGAAGCTTAATCCTTGGATTAAACTGATAGATATGAAAAAGCGCTTCCGAAAGAAGCGCTTTTTTTATGGGTGAATAGTGAGGAGGGGGGCAGAATTAATCTTCTGCCTGATCCTCAGATTTTTCCAGTTCTTTTGATTCAGCAACCAAGGCCTCAGCTAAGGTATCTGGATCGGTCAGAACTTCCTTTATAGGCGCCTTATCTTTTTTCTTTTTCTTCTTTTTTTTCTTTTTCTTAGGTTCTTCCTCAAACTCGGCACCATCTTCAATGGCTTGCCAGTATTCGAGTTGTTCCATCACAGCAGCAAAGATCGAGTTTTTGCTATAACGGCCTTTCTTGTCCATAGTCCCGACCGGACGTGCCATCAGAATTTCCAAAGCCTGCGCGATATTATCAATGGCATGAATATGGAACTGACCTTCTTCGACTGCAGCAATAACATCTTTACGTAACATCAGATGCTGCATGTTTTGTCGTGGGATAATCACACCCTGCTTACCTGTCAGGCCTTGCAGCTTACAGGCATCGAAGAAACCTTCAATTTTTGCATTAACTCCACCAATCGGTTGTACCTGACCAAGCTGGTTCATAGAACCGGTAATCGCCCAGGACTGGTCAATCGGTAACTGACTAATCGCAGAAATCAGCGCTGAAAGTTCAGCAACTGTCGCGCTGTCACCATCCACCTGACCATAGCTTTGTTCGAAAGCTAAAGCGGCAGAGAAGTGCAGGGTCTGTTCACGACCAAAATGGGCTTTTAGAAAAGAGGCCATCAATAGCACGCCCTTAGCATGCAAAGAACCGCCAAGTTCTACACTACGTTCGATATCCAGAATATCACCGCCACCTTGATATACAGAAGCAGTTAAGCGTGAAGGTAGACCAAATTCAACATCTGCATAATGAATCACAGACAGCGCATTGATTTGGCCTAGACGATGACCGCGAGTTTCAATCAGTTGAGTGCCACGGGTCAGATCTTGCCAGAATAGCTCACGTAAATAGCCTAAGCGATATTTACGATGATCCAGTGCGGTATTGATATGCTTTTCTGACACCATCTTATCACCCGCTTCGAATGCATGATGATGTGCTTCACGAATCAGGTCGCCCAGCGTTAATGCATGTAGTGACAGGGAACTCTGATCTTCAGCCTGACGACTTGAATCGGTCAGCAGGGCAGATAATGCAGAACGGTCAAATGGTAATAATTTATCTGATTGCACATAGTCAGCAATGAGCTGCATATAGGCTTGCTCATTTTCTTCATTACGTTGCAAGGTATCGGTAAAATCAGCACGGATTTTAAAGATGCTGCCTAGTTCTGGTTCAAGTTCCAGAATTTCATAATAAATTTCTGGCTCTGCCAGCAGCACTACTTTGATATTCAGCGGAATAGAAGCTGGTTCAATGGAAATGCTACCGGTGAGAGTCAGCATATGCTCTAAAGATGAAAGCTTGAGATGCCCAGATTTCAAGGCACGTTTCAAACCTTGCCATGCATAAGGTTGTTCCAGTAACTGTTCAGCTTCAAGCATCAGGAAACCGCCATTGGCATTATGCAAGGAGCCGGGACGGATCAGCGTGAAATCTGTAGTAATGGTGCCATTTTGGGTCAGCTGTTCTACATGACCCAATAGATTGTAATGCGTCGGGAAATCTTCAAAAATAACGGGTGCAGCGCTATTTGGCTTATGGGTGACGATCACATTGGCCTGGAAGCGCGCTGGTACGCGGCTGAACTGGGCAGGGGTAAAATCGTCTTCTTCCTGTTCCAGTACAATTTCAACATTATTAATAATGTCTTCAGCATATTGCTTCAGATATTGTTCCAGACCTTTGACATGCTTGAATTTAGTCAGCATCTGCTCAACGCGTGGCATCACTACCTGTTTGGCAATATCACGATTCAGCACTTGAACACGGTCACGCGCATCATCTTCCAGATCGCCCAAATGAAGGCCCAGGCGTTCCAGTTTCTTGTCCATGTAACGCATGTTTGACGCGATTTCAGCACGATCTTTATTGCTTAAAGCATTCAAATCTTCCTGAGACATTTCCTGTACTTTGTCATCTTTCAGATGAATCGGTACAAAACAATGTTCATCATTGCGAGAAATCAATTTCAGATCGAGTTCTTCACCTTCACGGGTCAATTCGATCAGTGCGAGTTGCTGTTCATCACCCGTTTCCTGACGAATCATTTCAATCCGGTTGTGATAGCTTTCTGCAGTAAAACGGCGCTCCAGCTGTTTTAGAATGGATTGCCAGCTTTGATGCAGCATCGTCTGAAACTTGGGTCCCTGACCGGCTGGAAATTCGAGTGCGATAGGCTGACGAGGATTCTGAAAATTATTGACATAGACCCAGTCATTAGGCGTTTGCATGGTTTTGGCATGCTGTTGCAACAAACGCTTTACCATAGTGCGTTTGCCGAGTCCTGCTGTACCCACCGCAAAGATGTTATAGCCTGAATATGGCAGGGCAATACCGGCTTCAACCGAAGCACGGGCACGGTCCTGGCCTAGAAAATTATTTAAAGGCTTGATTCGCTTGGTCGATGCCGGGATTTTATCCGGATCGGCAATACGCGTCAGTTGTGCCGGTTTCAGGCATGTCTTTTCAAGGGTTGGTGTAATTTCGCTTTGTTCAAAGGCTGAGATAAGTAGGTCGGAGCTGATGTTTTGTTGAGATATAGTTGTATTACTTGAAATTGAAGAATGAATTTGATCGAGTCTCTGAGTCACTGTTGAAAGTCCAAAACGAAATATGACGTGGATAAGGTTTAAGGTATACAGATTTACTTGAAAAATTCAAGCCAACATGTCAGTTTTGCCACAAAATAAAAAATCGGGTATGCGAGAAATATATAAATTTTGTTGAAAGATACGTTATTAAAGGATTGAATAGCAGCAATTGGTTTTCGTGGAAAATAACAAAGCAATGACAACACAAACGACGGGTTGGAAATCCGCATTTACAGCATTTCTGGATCGACGTGCCCTGATCATGCTGTTTCTCGGATTTTCAGCCGGTGTCCCGATTCTTTTGATCTTTTCCAGTTTGTCTTTATGGCTCGGTGAAGCCGGAATCAGTAAAAGTGCGGTGACTTTTTTTAGCTGGGCTGCACTAGGCTATTCATTTAAGTTTGTCTGGGCGCCATTGATTGATGAATTACCTCTCCCATTTCTGACCAAAGCTTTGGGTCGCCGGCGCGCCTGGCTATTGATTGCTCAGATCCTGATTGTAACTGCGATTTCAATTATGGCTTTTTCAGATCCAGCATTGGGGCAGGCACATTTACAGCAGATGGCACTAGGTGCAGTCCTGCTGGGATTCTCGGCTGCAACGCAGGATATTGTCATTGATGCCTATCGTATTGAGCTGGCCGAAACTCAGATGCAGACCGTACTGGCATCGACCTATAATGCGGGTTACCGGATCGGGATGATTGTGGCTGGCGCTGGAGCTCTGTTTCTGGCGGCATATTTAGGCACGGCCAAAGGCAATTATATCTATGATGCCTGGAAATGGACTTATCTGGCGATGGCAGCGGTTATGCTGGTTGGGATTATTACTACACTGGTCATCCGTGAGCCTCAGGTGGATCGGATACGTAAAGATTACCAGCGCAGTGATTATTTCCGCTTGGTTGGCGTGTTTTTCGTAGCTGTCATCAGTTTTGTGCTGAGTTATGTCTATTCCGGTGACTTGGTATCGAGTATCACTGAACAGTGGGCAATTCAGGATACTTTTGCCTTGTTCTGTTTTGAGGCTTTACGCTTTATCGGGTCAGGTGCTGTTGCTTTCAGTGTGGGTACGATTCTGGTCAAAATGGGTGCTGTGAATAAGCAGATGGCATTCGAAACCTGGGTCAATCCCGTAGCAGATTTCTTTGATCGCTATGGCTTAAAGCTGGCTTTGGTGTTGTTATTGTTGATCGGTTTCTATCGGGTCTCCGATATTATTGCCGGTGTGATTTCCAATGTGTTTTATCAGGATCTAAATTTTAGCAAGGAGCAGATTGCTGAAGCTGTGAAAGTGTATGGGGTAATTTTCTCCTTGCTTGGCGGTTTTTTAGGTGGCTTGCTGGCCCAGAAAATGAACATCATGAAACTGATGTTTGTAGGCGCGATTCTGGCCTGTTCAACCAATCTGATTTTTATTGGCTTAGTGAAGTCTGGTGAAAAGCTGGGGCAGGTCGAAGTTCAGGTAGGTCAGCAAACCTTTCGGGCAGATACAGATGAAGTCGGTTATTGGAAACTGAATGTACCCAATACTGCTTTTAAAGAGGCCGAACAGATTCAGGTTCGTGCACATTATCTGAATCATCCGGCAGATGCAGTACAAGTCAACCTGCCTTATCTGCAACAGAATGATTCGAAAGCAGCACAATTACAGCTTCTGCCTGTTACCACAGATAATCTGATCAGTGCCAATGAACAGGAAAATAGCATCGTGGTTCGCGGTCAGTATCTAGGGCCGGATTTAACTGCAGAGCAAAAAATTGTATTAGAGCTGAATGGCGATAAATTCGAAGCCAAGCTGGATGAAAGACGTGTCTTTAGTGCTGCTATTCCTGCCGAAAAACTGATTGCTGCACCTGTGAAGCAAATCAATGCAAGCTTAATGCAGCAAGAGCATCCGATAGTTGCCCAGCAGCATTCATATGCTGTGGACTTGTCGCAGACCCAAGCCAATCCGATGGATATCGATGTTCAGCCAATTACAATTGGAACTGGTGAGAATGTCGAAATTCAGGGTAAAGTGATTAAACCTTATAGTTCATGGTGGCTGTATTTTGCAATTATTGTCGATAATCTGGCTGCAGGTCTCGCAGGTGCAGCCTTTATTGCTTTCCTGTCCAGTCTGACCAGTGTGTCCTTTACCGCTGTTCAGTATGCTATTTTTAGCTCACTCATGACTTTAACCCCTAAGATTTTAGGTGGATATTCAGGTACTATAGTGACCAATATCGGTTATCCGAATTTCTTCCTGATGACCACTTTAATCGGGATTCCAATCCTGATTCTGGTGGTTTGGGTGGCAAAATTACTCGGTGAACACCAACAACAATCTGTAAATAAGGATGATTAATATGCGCATGCTGCATACCATGTTACGTGTAGGCAATCTGGAACAATCACTCAAGTTCTATACTGAGGTTCTTGGTATGACTTTACTTCGTAAGCGAGATTATGAAGAAGGTCGCTTTACCTTGGCTTTTGTAGGTTATGGCGATGAAGAAAATCACACTGTGCTTGAACTGACCCATAACTGGGATACAGAAAGCTATGACCTGGGCAATGGCTACGGTCATATTGCGATTGCGGTAGATGATGCTTATAAAGCCTGTGAAGAAATCAAGGCACGTGGTGGCAATGTTGTTCGTGAAGCTGGCCCAATGAAAGGCGGTGTCACTGTGATTGCATTTGTGGAAGATCCAGACGGTTATAAAATCGAATTGATCCAGCAAGACAATAACGCACGTAATAACTAAGTGTTATAGAGCGAGATATGTGAAATGTATTCATGTATGGATGAAAATATTCCATCAATCTGAATGCATAACATGGACCCGGCATCTGTTAAGATAGCCGGGTATTTTTTATCGAATAATAAAATTTTGAGGGAAGGACATCAGATGCTTAAACTGCTGGCATTGGACCGCTTTACGATCTTGCTCTTTGTTATAGTGTTACTGGCCAGTGTATTGCCAGTGTCAGGGCAGGCAGCTGAAGTCTTTAGCTGGATCACGACAGCAGCCATTGCCATCCTGTTTTTCCTGCATGGTGCCAAGCTTTCGCGTGAAGCTGTAATTGAAGGCTTGATGCACTGGAAATTACACACTTTGGTCTTTGCCTTGACCTTTGCACTCTTTCCAATTTTAGGCTTGCTGGCAAAGCCAATCCTATTGCCAATGCTGGGGCAAGAATTATATTGGGGATTTCTGTTTATGTGCTTCTTGCCATCAACCGTACAGTCTTCCATCGCCTTTACCTCAGTGGCTCAAGGGAATATTGCCGGTGCAATCTGTAGTGCTTCATTTTCCAATATTATCGGGATGTTCATTACACCGATGCTGGTCGCATTCTTTATCCTTGGGAAATCTCAGCATGGCTTTGATCCGACAGCATCGATTCTACAGATTACGCTGCTGTTATTGGTGCCTTTTATTTTAGGTCAGTTACTGCGTCCATGGATTTTCCCAAAAATGCAGAAGATGCCCAAGATCGTTAAAGTATTCGATCAGGGCTCAATTCTGATGGTGGTTTATGGGGCATTTAGCAGTGCGGTGGTGGCTGGGCTTTGGCGTGAAGTCAGCTTAAGTACTTTGCTCTTGCTGCTGCTGGCATGTTCGGTTTTATTGACCATTGTGATGCTGTTGTCGCTATTTATTCCACGCTGGTTGGGCTTTAATCGTGCTGACCAGAAAACGGTGTTCTTCTGTGGTTCCAAAAAAACGCTTGCCAGTGGTGTACCGATGGCACAGATTCTGTTTATTGGTCAGCCACTTGGCATGATTGTTTTACCAATTATGATTTTCCATCAAATCCAGCTCATGGCCTGTGGTGTGATTGCGAATCTCTGGGCCAAACAGGCCGTACATACAGAAGAATAATTCGCTTATTGGATTTGTTTGCCGTATAATATCGCCCAACTTGTTGTGCTTAGCTCTGACGGTATCCGTCTCGGTGGGCCAAAAGAATGGTCTGTTGTGGTGTTGATCTGCCTGAATCCTGATTCTGGCCCTTCCTCAATATTTGAGAGTGATCAATTGCGATGACAGCAAAACCTTCTTTCATCTTAATGGAGTAATCGACGATGCGCGCCGATATTCACCCAAAATACGAAAAACTAGTTGCTACTTGTTCATGTGGTAACGTAATCGAAACTCGTTCAGCTGTTGGTAAAGAAACTCTTTACCTAGACGTATGTTCAGCTTGCCACCCATTCTACACTGGTAAGCAAAAGAACGTTGACACTGGCGGCCGTATCGACAAGTTCAAACAACGTTTTGCTGGTATGTCACGTTCTGTTAAACGTTAATACCCAAAATGAAAAAACGGGCTTTATGCCCGTTTTTTTGTGCCTGCAATTTAGAAAATCATTTTACGTTTCTAGATTGAAAGGCGAGTACAAGACCTTAGTGGTCTTGTACATCAATCAGATGATCCAGCTTTTTCTGGAAATAATCACCCTGAATAAAGCGTGCATTGACGTTCCAGGCATTCGCAAATAAGGTCATGTCATTCAGTTCACGGATCATGATATTCACTGGTTTGATTTCATTGTATGTGGTGATTTTTTCCTGTAACTGTTCAATTTCAGCATCATTGTTCAGCATCTTGGTCAGTTTGCTATCCAGGCTCAGACCATTGATATCGAACTCACGTAGTAGGGTTTCACTATACATTGAGTGACCAAAGTTACGAATCGCAATCCGCGCGCCATGTTCACGTAAAGTACGTAGATATTTCTGCGCATCCTGCTGGTTCATCAGGATATCTTCTTCTGAGAACTGTAAAGTTAAAGGATGTTCGACTTTACTGCGAATAATGGTAATTAGTTTGGAAATAAACTCAGGAAAAGTACGGTCTTTAAATAGCACCGCACGGTTCAGGTTCACGATTAAACGGGCATCCGGATACTGGGTAATGAAGTTGTGCAATTGCTTGCTTGATTCAACCAGAATCCAGCGATCGAGTTTAATAGATAATTCATCATCTTCATTGAGTTCCATCAAGGAAGAAATGTCCTGCCATTTATTTTCAAAGATAAAGCCACTCGTCACCTCATACATATAGAGGTTGGTATCTTCTTTATCATACAGCTGTTGATATTTCAGATGAATTTCACCACGTTCCAGACATTCACGCAGTGCTTTTAATACTGGCGATGTAGTCAGTGGTACAGCACTGACTGCTGGACTGACCGGTATGGACTCAGGCGCTGGAATAACAGGTTCTGAAACCGTGAAGTCAATGCTTGGCATTGAAATCGATTCCTGAGTCGTTGCAGGAATATCCAGAACAAACTCAGAAGTTTTTTGTGCTTGTGGTAAAGGAGTAGAGAAAGCCCGCCCGATTAATTCATTACAATGGCTTTCATCACGCAGTTCACCGTCAAGCAGGGTATAACCGATGCGCAGATTGAGCGGATAAGTTTGCTGATTCACTGTAATGAGCTGTGGTTTGGTCAATGAACCTAGTCCAACCAGTTTGGATTCCAGAATGTCTTGCGCATCTGCCTGAATGATCCCCACCAGAACATCATGTTCCAGTTTGAAGAGCGGAATACGAACCTGCTCTTTCAGGAATTTCTTAATTTCATGGAAGTAACCTATGTAGGTCGCCCAGTCACCATTTAGGACTTGCGGCTCATACGCAGCAAAGGAGAAAGTGATCAATGCATTGGCTTTGGCCGGTTCACGATTGAGTTCACGCTTAAGTGACTGTAAGGTATTTGGCTTGTTTGCAACTTTTTCAGAAGAGGCACTTGCCTGAGTAGTCGCTGTATCAATCGTAATTTGTAGTGCATCCTCTTCAGCACTAGATGCCAGAAATTCCAGTTTTAATGGATTGGCAGCAGCCACATTTGGATTCGACGAAGTAATATCAAAACGGCCTAAATCAAACTGGCCCTGAGAAATTTTTTTAAAGCGGGTTTTAAAATCATTCAAATCTTGCGGCTGTAACAGGTCTAAAAGCGGCAGACCGATAATATCATCCTCGCTTTTAAGGCCAAACAGTTTGAGGTAATCGGCATTAGCCTGAATATGGATGCCTTCCTGAATGGTTGCGACCGCACGGTTACTGTCTTCTACCAATGATTGTGCCTGGCTTTGTGCAGTTTCCAGTTCTTCCATTAAATGGCGCTGTGCTTGCATCGTACGGCTAAAGGAAAGGGCACGTACCAGATTAAGGAAGAAGCGGTCTGGGTAATCCAGATTCAGAATGTCAAAAATACCTTTACGGATATACTGGGCATATTGTTCAGCCTGATAATCTTCTGGTTTTAACAAAAGAATAGGAAGGTCAGGTTGCTGCGAAAGTTGAACCAGACTTAAGGCCTGTTCATATTTCAGATCATACGCACGACCAAAAATAATCAGGTCCCAGTTAAAGTTTAACTGTTTTTCAAAAGATTGCAGATCATCAAGCAGAACGGCGTCGACCTGATATTCATTGCTGGTTAAGAGATCACGGATTTGGTTATATCTAATTTGATTATCATCAATGATCAGTAAACGTGTTTCAGTACGTTTTAACTTTTTAGACAATAATGGATTTCTCACTTCAATGCTTCCCATAAATCGTGATTTCTAGTTTCATTCAATTGCTTATGTATAAAGTTTTCGATGATATCTTCTTCTTGATCATTTAATAATTCATAGTCAAAACGGATAAAACTTTGTGTAATGAGCTGCGCCTTGGTTAGGTAGATTCTGAGTTCTTTTTGGCCAAGACGTAAATGAATGGTCTGTTTTTCCCTAAACATTTGTGAGCCAGAGACAATAATACTGATTGAGACCTGATCAAGCTGGGTCATCTGTACCAGAATGGCTGGCTGATAATTGACACTGTGTTTGTCGGTACGGGCATAGACTGCGCAAGGGAACAGTTCCTGTGCGAGAATTTCCAGACCAATTTCCAGACTTTTATCAGCAGACTGTTTGATCCAGCGAATGACACCACCACGCCACTGGCTTTGAGATTTTTCCTGAACTAGAATAAATTCGCCAGTTTTCAGATTGGCAGGTGTAATACCTGACCATTTAATCCGGTAACCATTAACACTGATATCGAGAACTTCAGCGGTATGAATCTGTTTGGCTTCGCGATCGAGCGCCTTGATACTGCTGAATCCGCTTGGAATGGTATTATGCATTGAGCTGATAAAACTGCTTTCGCTCTGGAAACCATAATTACCTTCCAGTTCCAGCGTTTCATTAAAGTTTTTACCCTTAGACAGATAAAAATGCGCCACCGTTAAGCCAAAGCAGATATTGATCTGTGCAGAATATTCATAACGCTCATGACGGCGTTCGACATTATTCGAAAGCAGGTTATAGATATGAAAATGCAGGGCAGGCGTCAGGAACAGCTTTTCATTACGTGACAGATATTGGGCATTTTTGCTTTGAGTGCCGGTCAGGTGTTCCATCAGGTTTTGTGTCGAAATATAGAAGCTCGGCTGGAAATGCTGACCCTGATGAGAATTTAATAAAGGTGGATGATCTTTGCTGGCATCAACCACATAACGTGATAGCGTAGTTTCTTTCGGTAGAATCTGAACCAGTTTCGCCCAGTCTGCACTACATAAATATAAGCCCTGAATTTCAGCAGGACGAATCTGATGAGTATTAAAAATATCTAGTAAGATCAGTCGTGCATAGGCTTGGGTAATATTCTGGATTTCGTGCTGGGTGCCAAGAACCTGATTAATGTTGGTCTGATAGAAATTATTGTCCATCGCACATTCCAGCAACTGATGTGCTGCCAACCACTGGCCAGCGCCAGGTGTGCTATACAGCATATGCTGTTGATAGAGCAGCAGGCTTAACTGTTGCAGACCATAGTAAATGGAAACCATCCGGGCACTTTGCAGACTTTTCTTTTTGCCCAAGGAAAATAGTGAAAACTTTTGATGATTCAGCTGATGATTACAGCGTTTGGCAATATCTATATAGATTTTGGCAAAATAGCTGCGTAACAGCATGGCCAGTTCAATAATCTGGTCATTGCGATCTGTCGTGATCAGACCCTGATTGACGAAATGTTTCTCAAGACTGGCCAAAACATTTTCAAGGGTAGGGTGCAATACCTGAATCAGGTCAAAACGCAAGGTTTCCGCACATTTCAGTTCGGAAATTTCCAGTAAAGCACTGAACAGAGACTTGGATGAATTCCCCAATTGCAAGATTGAAATTCCTGCGACCCATTCCTGCAATGCTTTGGCATTTGTGGGACAAAAACTTAGCTGTTCTATGGTGAGTTCAGCCGTTGTCTGAAAAATGTCTGCAGTATGCTTACTCATCTTTATTATTTAACTCAAAAATGTTGAAACCCCAAAAAGCGGTGTCTTATTCTTCTCACCCGCTATTTCTCGAACTAGTTTAGGAACCAGATACCCCGGTAGGTTCGCTAAAACTTCTGTATAAATCTCATTGATGTGCTCAGCAGGTAAATCAAAATGATGCGCACCTCTTACTTTATCAAGTACATGTAAATAATAGGGCATCACGCCAGCATCAAACAAGCGATAGCTTAAATCAATCAAAACTTGAGCAGAATCATTAACCCCTTTTAATAAAACTGCCTGATTGAGTACCGTGATCTGATGCTGAACCAGCTGATTAAGCTGCTTACAGGTCAGGTCATCCAGCTCTGATGCATGGTTCGAGTGTACCACTAGAATAATACGTAGCCTACTGTTTTTTAACATGCTTAGTAGCTCTTCGTCGATCCGGTTTGGGATTACAATAGGAACTCGTGAATGTATTCTTAAAAATTTGAGATGTGGTACCGATTCTAGTCGTTCAATCCAGGTTTTTAATTTTCGGTTAGATAAGGTCAGTGGATCACCGCCACTCAGAATTACTTCATTAATATCTGGCTGGCTTTCCAGATATTGTTTGATATTAATCCAGTCCTCATTTTTAGGCAGGTTTTCCTGATAGGGAAAATGCCGGCGGAAACAGTAACGACAGTGAACTGCACAGGCGCCGGTTAAGGTCAGTAGAAAACGTGACTTATATTTATGTAGAACACCAGGTTGCTGGTTGGCCTGTTCTTCACCCAAGGGATCGGTGACAAATCCCGGATGATCTTCCAGTTCCAGATGATGCGGTAACACTTGTAATAAAAGTGGATCTAAAGGATTGCCTAGCTGCATTCTGGAAACAAAAGCTCGTGGCACACGTAATTTAAAGGCTTGAGAGGCCAGAAGAGCACCAGATAACAGCTGATCTGGGGAAAGCTGTAAAATCTGTAGTAGTTCCTGTGGATCGGTGATCAGGTCGCTCAGTTGCGATTGCCAATTTGCTTCTTGATATAAATACTGTGTCATGCCGGAAGATCAAAAAAAGATGAAGACGATAGCCAGAAGTGAGCAGTTTAGCAGTTTGTCTAGAGATGGGAATGTGAAAGCTGGCTAAAATTTCTCTAAACACGATCAGTTTGCTATGGTATGCAAAAGCATAGAGACTTTTATATGCTTGGAAGACTGGTTGTGCACCAGTATTGGAATAGCTGATGCTAAGTTAAGCAGTGTCAGCAAGTTAAAACCGATTTTTTCGTTGCGACTTGGTGTATTGCTCATTTAGAATACGCAACATTAAATGAATGTGCATGTGGCAACTCATGTTCGTGTCAGACTTGCTAAATGACATTGCAACAGCCCATAGCATCAATAGCTTAAAGTTAGTAAGTTTGGAGTGAGCCAATCATGGCCTATTATTCTACGAACGATTTCAAGTCTGGCCTGAAGGTTATGCTTGATGGTAACCCATGTTCAATCATGGAAAACGAATACGTTAAACCAGGTAAAGGCCAGGCGTTCAACCGCGTTAAATTACGTAACCTTCGCAGTGGTAAAGTTTTGGAAAAAACTTTTAAATCTGGTGATTCTCTAGAAGCTGCAGACATCGTAGAAGTAGAAATGGAATACTTGTACAACGATGGCGAAATGTGGAACTTCATGGATCCTGTAACTTTCGAACAGATCGCTGCTGATAAAACAGCAATGGGCGATGCTGCAAAATGGTTAAAAGACGATTCAAATGAAAAATGTACTATCATGTTGTGGAATGGCGTACCTTTAACAGTAAGCCCACCAAACTTTGTAGTATTAAAAATTGTTGAAACTGATCCGGGTGTTCGTGGCGATACTTCTGGCGGTGGCGGTAAACCAGCGAAACTTGAAACAGGTGCAGTAGTACGTGTTCCATTATTCGTTCAGCAAGAAGAAAGCGTTCGCGTAGACACCCGTACTGGTGACTATTTAGAACGTGCATAATGGTCGGAAAATAGACTATTATCAAAGGGGATGACTAAAATCGTCCCTTTTTTTATGCCAAAGTCTTAGAGGAATTCGAAAGGAACAAGCGTAAAGTCGCAAGGGAAAACAGCAGTACCTCGAATAAAAAAATCACGCTGATTTATATGCTTCACAAAATGAGGGATTGAATGGAAACTTTACAACAGAAGTCAACCATGACTTCGAAAATCATCTGGCTCCTGGTAGCCATAGTCGGGGCAGTCTCCTTCGGGATACTTGCACTCAGTCGTGGTGAGCATGTGAATGCAGTCTGGCTGGTACTGGCCGCAGCCTGTGTGTATAGCATCGCTTACCGTTTCTACAGTTTATTTATTGCCAATAAAGTTTTTGAACTGAACGCACGCCGTTTAACGCCTGCCCATCGTCTGGGTGATGGTCTGGATTATGTGCCGACCAATAAAAGTGTGTTATTCGGTCACCATTTTGCCGCGATTGCCGGTGCGGGTCCTTTAGTCGGTCCAATCCTTGCAGCACAGATGGGTTACTTGCCGGGCACGATCTGGCTACTGGTCGGTGTGGTACTGGCAGGTGCGGTACAGGACTTCCTGGTATTGTTTATTTCTACTCGTCGTGACGGCCGTTCACTGGGTGAAATGGCGAAACAGGAACTGGGTACCTTTGCCGGTATTATCGTGATGCTCGGTGCGCTGGGTGTGATGATCATCATCCTAGCAGTATTGGCGCTAGTCGTTGTTAAAGCACTGACCAACAGTCCATGGGGCGTATTCAGTATTGCCGCTACGATTCCGATCGCCATCTTCATGGGTATCTACATGCGATTTATCCGTCCGGGTAAAATTGCAGAAGTTTCGATCATTGGTTTCGTATTGATGATGCTTGGCATTATCTATGGTGAAAACGTTGCACAGCATCCCTACTGGGGACAGTTGTTCACTTTAACTGGTACTGAACTGACTTGGGCTTTGATCATTTATGGTTTTATTGCATCGGTATTGCCCGTCTGGTTATTACTTGCACCGCGTGACTATTTATCTACCTTCCTGAAAATTGGTGTGATTGCCGGTCTGGCGATTGGCATTCTGTTCGCGATGCCGGAAATGAAGTTGCCAGCGATTACCAAATTTGTCGATGGTACAGGCCCAGTATTTGCGGGTTCAATGTTCCCATTTCTGTTTATTACCATTGCTTGCGGTGCGATTTCTGGTTTCCACGCACTGGTTTCTTCAGGGACAACACCGAAACTGGTCAACAACGAACGCGATATCCGGATAATCGGCTATGGCGGTATGCTGATGGAATCCTTTGTAGCGATCATGGCTTTGATCTGTGCCGCGATTCTTGATCCAGGTGTGTACTTCGCGATTAACTCACCAGCAGCACTACTAGGTACAACCGTAGATACTGCGGCTGAAGCAGTACGTAATCTTGGTTTTGTGGTAACACCTGAAGCACTGACATTGCTGGCACAGGAAGTAGGTGAAAATTCGATTCTGTCACGTACGGGTGGTGCACCAACTTTCGCGATTGGTATGGCGCATATCATTACCGAAATCTTTAACAGTCGTGAAATGATGGCCTTCTGGTATCACTTTGCAATTCTGTTTGAAGCTTTATTCATTCTGACCGCAGTAGATGCGGGTACTCGTGCTTGTCGCTTCATGGTTCAGGACACAGTTGGTATCGTGATTCCTGCGGTAAAACAATCTCATAACTTCTTCGGTAATATGCTGGGTACAGCCGTTGCTGTTGCGGGTTGGGGCTTCTTCGTTTATCAAGGTGTCGTTGATCCATTAGGCGGTATTAACAGCTTATGGCCACTGTTCGGTATTGGTAACCAGATTCTGGCTGCAATGGCATTGATTCTGGGTACAGTCATCCTGTTCAAGATGAAGAAAGAGAAATATGTGTGGGTAACCATTGTTCCAACCGTATTCCTGTTTATTACTTCAATGACGGCCGGCTGGCAGAAGATTTTCCATGAAAATCCGAAAATCGGTTTCTTGGCACAGGCAGAGCGTTTCAATACGGCAATTGCGAATAATGAAATTCTGGCACCAGCGAAAACCCTGGCTGAAATGCAGACTGTTGCAATGTCGAACCAGATCAACGCAGCACTTTGTGGCTTCTTTATGATTGTGGCGTTTGTAATGCTATTTGCTGCAATTGGCGTAATCCGTCGAGCCCTGGCGAGCCCGGTACCAACCGTAAATGAAGCAGAAGCAGTATATGGCGATCCTGAAGAAATTCAGCCTGCAAAAGGACATTAAGGAGCAGCGCATGAACTTGAAGTTTGCTAAAGGTGGAAAAGCGGTTATCTATAAAATCATCAAGATGACCGTGATGTCACAAAAAGACCTGATCCTGAACCCGAAAAACTGGTCACGGATTGCGACGTTGTGGCAGCGTTTACAGCAGAGTTTCCGCCTGATGGTGGGTGTGCCTGATTATCAGACCTATCTGGCGCATATGAAAAAGCACCATCCTGATCTGGAAGCGATGGACCCTAAAACATTTTATCGTCACTGTGTAGATTCGCGTTATCCATCTGCCGGTGGAGAGATGAAGAAGTGTCCATGCTAATGCATGAATAAAATGAGCGCCTTTCGGGGCGCTTTTTTATGGGAAAATTTTAGGATTCAAACAAGATATAACAAAATCATGATCTATTTTGACATTGGGAATTTAAATTTTTAAAAGTCTTTACCTTTTAGGTATAAGTTCAGATCTCAAAGATTTTTAATAGCTTGTTATTTCTAATAAATATGCCAATCAAAATGCAACTTATCTAAACTTTAATCTTAAAGCTTCAATTAGTTCTTATAGCAAATCTAATCATGTAAAATTCCCAATTTATTCTGTAGAAATAAAGCCGGCAGATGACTGATCTTTGGGGAATTTTAAAAAACAGTGTATGTTAATCCTACAGCATGTTTTATTAGGGAAAATATTGTGATCTGGGGCATGAAACAAAAAGAAAAGCTGGATATTGCGCACGATAATGATGAGCTTGAACAGAAGCTGGCTGATTATGCACCCAAGATTCAAAAATTTTTCGAAGAAATTAATGCGATTGTTCTGGATAAACATGCACAGACCAGATTAGCACTATGCTGCCTGATTGCAGGCGGGCATGTTTTGTTTGAAGATTTACCTGGTTTGGGCAAGACAACATTGGCAAGCAGCCTAGCCCATCTCGCAGGACTGAAATTTCAGCGGATCCAGTTTACCAATGACATGCTGGCTAGTGATGTGATTGGTATCAATATGTTTAACCAGAAAGAACATCAGTTCGAGTTTAAGCAGGGCCCTATTTTTACCCAGATTTTGCTGGCAGATGAAATTAACCGTTCCAGTCCCAAAACTCAGAGTGCCTTGCTGGAAGCGATGGAAGAAGGCTATGCCACTGTTGATGGGATACGTTATGCATTGCCTAAGCCATTTTGGGTAATCGCAACCCAAAACCCGTTATTTCAAAGTGGCACTTACGCCTTGCCAGAATCTCAGCTAGACCGTTTTTTAATGCGCCTATCTTTGGGTTATCCATCACGTCATGCTGAGAAAATGCTATTACAGCAAGAATCCCGGTTTGCTTTGATCGCCAGCTTGGCACATGTATTTACTGAAAATGAAGTGCTGGAATTACAGCAGTTGACCCAGCAGATTTTTATCAGTGAAGCGGTTCAGGAATATATGCTGGATCTAGCAGAAGAAACTCGCAAGAAACGCCAAGGCTTATCAACACGAGGTTTACTGGCGCTTAAACGTGCAGCACAAGCCAATGCCATCATTCAGCAACGTAGCTTTGTAACTCCAGACGATGTGCAAGCCGTTTTTGTGGCAGTCGCCGCCCATCGTCTGGGACTGAGCGATGCAGAAACATTAAATGTGATGCAACAGGTTGCAGTCAGTTAAAGGAGTCCGCTCTTGGATAAAACCTGGCAAAACTGGCTGGCGAAACGCTTTCAATTTTCACAGCAAAAACGACTTTCCCAAAAGGATGTACTGGTCTTTATTTATCAGCAGGGTTATCTATATCTGGTTCTGATTTTTATCACCTTTATTGCTGGCGTGAATTATGCCAATAACCTGATCTTAGGTTTCTGCTTTCTGATCAGTGCAGTGCTATGTGTCAGCTTCTATCTGACCTTTAAACAGTTGCATGATCTGGATATTGAAATGGTTGCTGAAGACGTCGGACAGGTGGGTCATGCACTCAATTTGCATTTTTATTTTCAGCAAGCCACAGCCCGGCCGCGTTATCTGTATATTAAGGCCGGCAATCAGCTAGAGAAAGTTTATCTGACTGAACAAAAGCAGCATTGGGTGCTGCCTTTTTATGCGGAACGTCGCGGTAAATTTGAGTATCCGGTGATTCAGATCTATTCGGTTTATCCTTTTGGCCTGGTTCGAGCCTGGACCTATCTTTATCATCATCAGTTTGCCTGGGTGGCACCCAAAGCCCAAAATAACACTTCGGAAAACAAGATTTATCAAAATAGCTTTGAGCCAGATATGGATGAGTTCCGTGAATTACGAAATTATCAATCTGGAGACTCATTGCAGGCGGTTTCCTGGAAACAGTTTGCACGTGGGCAAGGCTTATATGTCAAAGTCTTTGAACAGTATCAGGATGAACATAGCATTGAGATTCATTATGAACATATGCCTAGCCAGTCGCATGAGGAGAAACTGGGCTTGATGATGGGACTGATTGAGCAATGTGAGCAGCAGCAATGTGCATATGCGTTACATTTACCACAGGTAGAATTGCCGCAGGGAGCAGGTGAAGAACAGTTACGTAAGGCTAAACAATTATTGGCTCAGGCATAACGGGTGAATCTATGATTGATGGAAAAATCCGAATTTCGATCGTCTTGACCCTAGGCTTGATCATCCTTGCACAAGTAGCTTTCATCCCGGTGCTGCTCAGCATTATCTTTGTCATTAGCCTACTGTGTATCTGGATTTTTCTTAAACGGCAAAAGCCATTTCCTAAAATAGGGACTTTTCTACTCACTGGTTTGGCATTAGGCAGTATTTATCTCAGCCACCAAAGTTTTATTGGAGTGGAGGCAGGAGTTGCAGTTCTTTCCACTTTTTTATTTGCCAAATCACTGGAAACGAAAAACCGGCGGGATCTGATTATCCTGTTTAATTTTGCGCTTTTTGTTGCGGCCAGTTCATTTCTATATAGCCAGTCTTTTGGTATGGCTGTTGTGATTATTCTATGCTTATTGAGCTGTCTAATTGGTTTATACCGGATTCAGACCAGTGAGTTTCAGCAGAGTCAGCAATCACCACGTATAGCCTTGCAGCAAGATGCCAAATATGTCGGCAGCTTTGTGCTTTATGCTCTGCCGTTTTTTATTTTGTTATTCATCTTCTTTCCGCGTTTGCCACCGCTTTGGCATATCCCGATTCCAGAAAATAAAGGCGTGACCGGGATCAGTGACAGTATGTCACCGGGAGATATTGCTGAATTATCTCAATCTAATGCTTTGGCTTTCCGGATTATTGGTGATGTTAGTAAACTGCCGCCACGTTCAGAATTGTATTGGCGGGCATTAGTTTTAGATGAGTATGATGGACAGCGCTGGACCAGTAGCTTTATTAATCAGCAGCCTTTAATCCGTCAGCCTGGAGAAGTTGTTCCAGTATCCCCATCAGGGTGGAATTACCAATATCTGGCTGCTGATCCTTCTGTGTTCTGGGTGATGGGGCTGGAAAAATCGATGCCTTTGGAACGCCGTTATTATAATCGTCAGGATTGGAGTATCGTACCAAGGCGTTTGACCCAAAAGGTAGAACCGATTCATCTGCAATGGCTAGGTAGTCAAAATACTGAAAGTATTTTACCGGAGCAATTTGTTCAGCGACTGAATACCCAGACTCAAGTCCATTTGGATACTCAGGCACAACAGTTGGCACAGCGTTTATATCTACAAAGTGGGGAGGATCCGCGACGTTATATCCGAACAGTCTTGAACTGGTACCAGCAAAATCATTTTGTATATACCCTGAAACCAGGTGTACTCGGCAAAAACCGGATTGATGAATTTCTGTTTAAATCCCGGCAGGGTTTTTGTGAACACTATGCTTCTAGTTTTGTCATGCTGATGCGATATGTGGGAATTCCGGCACGTGTGGTCACAGGTTATCAAGGTGGACAATTGGCACCCGATGGGAAAAGTTGGGAGGTTCGTCAGTTGGATGCTCATGCCTGGACAGAAGTCTGGATTGACCAAAGATGGCAGCGTTTTGATCCTACCGCAATGGTAGCCCCGCAACGTATTGATGATGGGATGCAAAATTTAATCTCGCAAGATGAGCGAGTATGGGCAAGTAATTCTGGTTGGACATCACAGCGTAATGTATGGCTGACCAAACTAAGAGTCTGGAGTGATTATGCAAGTTACCAATGGCAAAGTAAGGTCGTGGGCTATAATGCTGAATCTCAACAAGGCTGGTTAGCGAAGTTAGGTCTAAGTTCAGTTTATTCCAGTGTGATCATTCTCATATCCGGTATTGGCATACTCATATTGCTTTATATTCTAAAAATCTACCTTAAAGCTCGACAATTACAGTCACCCTTTGATTACTCCATTCAGCAATTTAATCAGACTTTAAAAAAAGATTTAGAAAGACAACCTGCAGAGACTTTTCACCAATGGATGTTAAGGCTATCTCAGCAAGTTCAGGATAAAGATCAGTCTGTATTTTTTGAAGCAATCAGACTATTTGAAAAATCAATTTATTCTGGTAGGGAATTCTCAGACCAAGATCTGAAACAATTCAAAGATTTGCTTAAAACTTGTACGTATATATTGAAAATTAAATGAAAAGGCTTGTCTTAGGATCGAAAAATTTATAATATGCCAAGCATTGTAGGTGTATAGCTCAGTTGGTTAGAGCGCTACGTTGACATCGTAGAGGTCTCCAGTTCGAGTCTGGATATACCTACCATAATTCGATTATAGATGTATTTATATGTACATATATGGTCACTAAAAGCTCCTAAATTCAATAATTTAGGAGCTTTTTTTATATTCTATGTATTTATATGGATCTATATAGTACAGCCCTATTTGTATCACCACGTGTATCACGGTTTAATAATCGAACTCGTGATACAAGGTATGATGCATGCTACGGAAAGATATAAAGAAACGACCACTCAGTGAAAAAACTTTAGCTTCTTTAGAGCCTGAAGAAAAAGATTACCGTGAACTTGACGGCGCTGGCTTATATTTTTTAGTCAAGAAACATGGGACAAAATCTTGGCAGTACCGTTATAAAAATACTGAAGGCAAATGGGCATGGATTGGTATTGGTGCATATCCTAATGTGAGTGCAAAACTTGCTCGTCAAAAAGTACAAGAATTTAATTTAGCCATATCTAGAGGTGAAGCTTTAAAATCAAAAAAAGTATTGGTTGAAGAACGTAAAGAGTTGGAAAGTCTTTATTTTAAAAATCTAATGGATGATTGGTTGGATACAAAATCAAGTAAGTGGGGGGATGCGACATTTATCAAAGCTAAGAAATCGATTTATAAACATCTGATCCCCGTTTTTGGTAAACATAATTACAGGCAAATCAAGCCGAAAGAATGGTTCGATTTTTTCCAAAGTCTACAACGTAATTTAGGCATTCATACACAAACTGAGAAACTGGTATCCTATGTGCGTGGTTGTTATGACTGGGCAAAATTTCAGGGCAAGATAGATTCAAATCCGATTGAAGGCATGAGCAAGCATCTAGATGATCATGTGTCAGGGAATATGGATTTTGTAAGCATTGAAGAAGTCCCCACTTTGTTGAAGAAAATTCGTAGTAATAGAAAGCGCGCAATCGGTATTGGTCTTGAATTACTGATTATGCTCTTTCCTCGTCCAGGTGAACTGAGAAATGCAAAATGGGAACATTTTGAGTTTAAGAAAGCTTTATGGACCAAACCTGCAGAAATGACTAAGACCCGTCAGGAACATCAAGTGCCTTTACCTAAGCAAGCTATTACCTTACTTAAAGAATTAAAAGCGATTCAGCCCGAATCAGAGTTTCTGTTTCCGAGTCGTTTATCGGTCAATAAGACGATTAGTGATATGACCTTTAATTTGGCTTTGAAGCGTTTGGGTTATCAAGGCAAGCAGGATCCTCATGGATTTAGGCATCTTGCAAGTACCATTTTGAATGACACATTCAGTAAGAAAGAGCAAGTGATAGAAGTGTGCCTGGCGCATAAGAAAAAGGGCGTAAAGGGTATCTATGATAAATCACAGCATTTAGATGAGCGCCGTGAACTGATGCAGTGGTGGGCCGACTATTTAACTAAAATCGCTCTATAAAAAGTAAACCTTTTTCTTGAACTTTGATGAAAAACTCTCTGAACGAATCGAGTGCTGTGATCAACTGATATCAACATGTTTTTATTAAAAGTTGTAATGAAACGCACTGATTTAAAGAAAAAAGGTTACTTAGCAGATACAGTACTTACTGCACTAGAAGTAGAAATGAAAGATTATCGTCTATGGGATAGTCCAAATTTATATTTTTTAGTAAAGGCGAATGGCAGTAAAAGTTGGCAGTTCAGATATAAGAATGAAATTGGAATATGGACTTGGAAAGGACTAGGTCAATATCCGAAAGTGAAGTCTAGCCAAGCTCGAAAAATTACACGTACCTTCTTAAATGAAATAGAAGAAGGTACATTTTTCAAAAATAGAGAAGAGGAAGCCCAAACATATTCTCTGACGACATTAATGGAAGGTTGGCTCAATACAAAGCTCATAAACTGGGACAAAAATACCTATCAAAAAGCAAAGGCATCTATTCAAAAACATATTTACAGCAACTTTGGTCAGCATGATTTTAGATATATCACAGCTAAAGAATGGTTTGATTTTTTTCAAAATCTGCAGCGAGATGTTGGAATCAAAAGCCAAGTAGAAAAACTATTTTACTATGTTAAGGATGCTTACGATTGGGCGGAGGTAAGTCATAAATTTAAAGAAAATCCAGTTAAAAATTTAAAAAAACGTTTAGATAAATATAAGGGTAATAATTTAAAGTTTGTTGAAATTGGTGAATTACCTAAACTATTAGAAAGTATAAGATCATATCCAACTAAATCAGTCGCGATAGGGCTTGAGCTGATGGTGCTTTTATTCCCACGACCAGGCGAATTACGGTTAACAATGTGGGAACATTTTGATTTAGAAAAGAAAATTTGGATCAAACCTCCAGAGATTACAAAAACTAAAAAAATACATAAAGTGCCGTTATCTGAGCAAGCGGTAAAGCTTATCTATCGGCTAAAGCAAATTCAGCGAGAATCGGATTATTTGTTTCCAGGAAGAAATTCACGAATGCAACCACTTTCAGATGGGACATTTAATAAAGCCTTAAAGTCTTTAGGTTACGACAATAAACAACATCCACATGGTTTTCGACATCTTGCCTCTACTGCGCTTAACGAAGCTTTTAGTAGTAAATCACAAGTGATTGAAAAAGCCTTGTCGCATGTCAAACAAGGAACTAAGGCTGTATATGATAAAGCAGAACACTTTGAAGAAAGATCCGATCTCATGCAGTGGTGGGCTGACTATGTGTATTCACTTAGCTGATTTCTTAATATAAAGATTTAAGAGTCACCTTAAGGTGACTTTTTTTTCCAGTTTTATCTCAAAATAATTTTCAATTTTTGGTCTTTGCTACGCTCTACTTAATGTCTTTATTTGAGATTAAAAATGGGTTTTGTGATTAATAGAAATGAATCTGAATTAACTGAAAACATTGAACAATCTGAAGTATTCAGCATTGTTCAGATAAAGCCTTTCTTATTGAGTTACAACACTGTATGTAAGCTTCTAGGTATAGAAAGAAACGCATTGCGAAATTTAATGAAGAAAGATGACAGCTTCCCAGAACCCTTGAAAATGGGGCAATCTCGTCAAGCAGCTGTCTATTTTGATCGGGAAGAAATTGAAGCCTGGTATCAAGGGTTTAAAGAAAGATGCCGAGGTCAAAATGAGAAAATTTAAGAAGTTAAAGAGGATTCTAGAAGTGGCCAAAAAAAATGGTAAATGTCAGATAAGTAAACAATACGCTGTAGTCACCAAAATGTATCAGCCATATATCAATATGACCGTTAATCAAATTGATATTGATGACATATTAGAAAATAAGAATAAAAAGCCAGTCATATTACAAGAGGGCTTTTGGATTGAGGATAAGAAGGGGACATATCTCTTTTGTGGCTATACGGCGTTGTGTATGTACATGCATCTCAGATACGTCGGAATAGATGAAATCGTAAAACAGTTATACGGCAATAAAGCATTAATTGACGACGAACAATACGAGCTACAGACGATGAAATACTGCTAAAAATTAATTATGGGTTTTAGCTAAAAAATGGAAATATTAGAGCCTGTTGAACATTCATAATTTGAGCCAGATATAAGCACAAGCAAGAGCGACCGTATTTTCATAACTCTGCTTGAGCTTA
>NZ_DDLD01000019.1:0-20600 GCF_002339435.1 Acinetobacter sp. UBA2581
TCTATTTCAGGACAAGACAAAACTATTTATAACTTTCTAAAAATTTTACTCTTATGTAGTTTTCCTGAGCATAACAATCTATTAAATAAATCGGTGCTTCACGTCCTCCTTCTGCAGCTGAATATTCAGAGGTACATTTATATTTTCTATTCTTTAACCACAATCTCTGACTTCCTAATAATTTCTCTTTTTTAGTTCCTTTTAATAATTTCATTCTTTTTTTATATTCTATATTTAATTTCTTATCTGAATCTAAATAACTTCTTGAAACACAATACATTAAGTCTTCTTGTACAGGACTTCCATCTTTACACTCTACCTCTAAGGCATCTGGATATAAGAAGTCTTCAGGAGTTACTGCATAAGAATTTAAAGAAATAAATAAAAGATTCAGAATAAATAGCTTACTTATAACATTCACATTTTAATCCTTTTTCAAAAATTTTTGCTTCTTCTTCCCGTCTAGCTTGCAACCCTCTATTAGCTTTTGTAGTCCATAATCGTTTCATACTTCTTAACAACGAAGGAACCTTTTTTCCCTTACTTTTAAGATCATCTTGGATTTCTTTCATTTCTTTACGACGATCTCCTTTTAAGCCTATATACCTGTTATACACAAGAGATAAAATAGCTCCTTGGCAATGAGGATGATATTTCAAAATATCTGGATAAACTTTTAATGTATCTTCCGCATACCTTTTTTTTACTATCATTACCATTTGATAAGCTTTATCTTTAGTGATGGTAATATCAGAAAGACTATCTACTAATTTTTGTGCTGCTACTCCCTTTTTTCCTTGAGCTTTGAGTAATCTTTGAATCTGACTTGAAGTATAATAGGAAGCTAAATCTTTTTTAATTTGTTCTCCACTTTGGTGACCTAAATCATAGCCATATCCTAAAGTTACACCACTTTTACCATCTTGCCCTTTACTAGGTACATAAGGCTTAGATTCATATTTTTCCCATTTTAAAATTGCATCAAGGGCTTCTTTTGAAATAATCATTTCTCCTAAAGAAGTTTCAAAAGTATAAGTTTCTACAACACATTCTGGAGGACAAATTTTCTTAATATTCTTGTTTATGATCGGTTCATTAGGCCTTGTACTTCCCTCAGTTATATCCACATCTAATTCCAATTTATTAGAATCTTCTTTCATTCTTTTAGAGTAATAATTATTGGCTTCTAAAGGCTTTCCATCTGGTTTAAATACTGTAATCTTTACTTTTTCTCCAACCATACTTTGAAGTGAAAATTTTCCATTAGAAGTATTTGAAACTTTCTTTATTCCACTTTCTAAATACAAGATTTCAATTTTAGTATTTTCAATATTGTAGTCATTTCCTAACCTGTCTACTATTTTGAAATTTGAGAGACTTTTAAAATTTTCATAAGGTTCATCTAGTTTAATTATTATTGGTATTTGGGATCCATTCCCAGAGTTAACAGAACTTTTTAAAGTAAATTCATCATTCGAAGTTAAAACCAAAATTTCAATATCTCGATTAGGTGAAGATAGGACTTCTACAATGCCTTGTTCATTTGAATTACGCTCAAATGACTTTTGACTTCCTTTAGGACGAGAGGTTACTGGGAAATTTATCAGGATTTTCTCTTTACTATCTATAATTTTAAATAAAGTTGTCACTATCCCTTTTGAAGTAGTGGTAACTTTTTTCTGTTGATATTGCTCTATACTTTTAGGTAAAGGTACTTTTACAGGGTCTTTTCTAGAAGAAACTATTGAAGAATTAATAGTTTTAACAACAATATAATCTTTGGTATTAGGTGGTTGGGCTAGAATTTCTACAGTTCGATTCGGTGAAGCATGAAAGATAAATAGACCGTCTTGATCTATCTTATTGATGTTCTCTCTAGATGAACCTTTATAGCGTGATTTTACCTTTAAATTGATGACATACTTCCCTGATGCATCATAAAGTTTGGATGTAATAGTGACTAACTGACTCATTACTCAGTATCCTCTTTAGTGTATACCTCATCCTCAATTTCCTCATCTTCTAGGTCCTCCAATAATTCATCGATATCCTCTTTATTTAGTTCTTGACGTAGATATGTTTGACAAGAATTAAACCCAAAAGCTATAAAATCTGTTTTTTGAGAGGTATAGAACCGTAGACTACTTATTTGATTTACTTCATTTAGCAGGGATTTTTTGCTTTTAATTAATGTTCCCTCCTTCTTATCAACAATGAAAATTTCTTTTTCTCTTTCACAGGCAGTATTCCATTGATAATTAATTCGATTACTAAACAAAGTTTCCATTTTTGGTAGACTTATTTTTTGTTCAATAATATTTTGACCTTCTTTAAATATATGCTGCCCCGCTTTACACTCAAACTTCCCACCTGTTACTCCAAATACACCTTGTCCATTAATCTTTAACTGAGATCCACCGGCAGTAAGCACAATTTCTTTAGGGCTTATAATTTCAATTCGATCTTCAGTTGAAATAATTTTTACTTTATGACGAGCAATTGTTTCTATTGCGTCATCTTGTGCCTGGAGTTCGACTTTTCCCTTTGCCGCAACGACTTTTAATCCTTGTTGAGCTGCAAATAAGCTGATCTTGTCCTGAGCGTGAGCAATCAAAGATTTCCGTGTGGAAAAATTAATATTATCCGCAGCACTGTGGTTAATCTGCTGATCAGCTGAAAGATACAGATCTTCATTAGTTGAGAGTGCAATTGAATTCGGTGCACACAGCAGCATTAAAGCTTGTTTGAAAGTTTCAGCCTTGCTTTGATCTTGCTGTTCAATCTGATCCAGAAATTTTTTTAGATGATCTAACCCTTCTAAGGGGTCTGTTTGCTGATTTTTGGCAATCTCACTTAAAGCCTTACTATGATTCAAATTTGATTCAAGCTGGCTTTTCGCAGGACTGGTATTTAAGTGATTAGCATTGGCATTTTCTTGTTTATAGGTAGAAAGAAGCAAGCCAGCTCCCGCTCTAAGTGCTCCCCATTGATCTGTTCTTAACTCAAAGCCCTCACCACGCCCATCGCTAGCCTCATCTTCTTTTGGATGACTTAAATTTCCCAGATTCAACTGGCTGGCCCCATGACTACTTTGTAGCTGTGCACTAATCTGTCCAGTTGTATCATCAAAGCGAAGCTGGTTAAAACCCTCACTATCTACTTCCTGAGAACGGATACCACTTAGTTTTTTAGTGAATGGCAACTGCCCCTTCTTATCAAACATAGTTTGATAACGTTCAGCTTCATGAATACGTCCAACAATAAAGGGACGATCAATATCTCCTTCGAAGAAATCAATCACTACAATTTCCCCGATACGCGGATGGAATCGGGCGCCATAACCTTCGCCTGCCCATGGCGTTAGCACGTCTACCCAGGCCGAATCAGTGTCATTATCATTGGCGCCAGCACCACCATCATGCTGATGATCTTCACTACGGGTAAACAAAAAACGGACCTTCACACGGCCCCATTCATCGACATAAATAGTCTCACCTTCAGGCCCTACTACTTTCGCCCGTTGTGGATAGGCCATAGGCCGATGTTGTAGTGGATGATATTTAGGTATTACAGGAATATCTCGACGAATTAAATACAGCTCATTACCTTGTCTCTCATCATCCAGAACTTTCCAGTGACTGGACTGCATGAGCTGATCCAGCTGTAGCAAAAGATCTTTCGGTAAATTATTTTGGTTATAGAAGTGTTTGCCCAAAATTAAAAATTCACGCTCATTGTGCGGATGTTGATCAATTTCGGGATGGTCATGCAGTTCAAACCAGTAACCGACTTGGGCATCACGAACACTACTGCTGGCCTTAAAATATTTGGACTGCATGGCATGATAGTGACTAAGTTGCTGACTGAGTTGATCCAGTTGAGCTGGACTGGATGATGTAGCCTGATCTTCTCTCTTTAGGTCACTGGTCCAAGCTGAACTGATGTTCCAGACATCTTCCAGACTTAAACTGGTATGATCTTGAACACTACTTTGCTGAATATTCACTAACTGCTGGTTTTGCTCCTGCTCCAGATCTGTAGCTTGCCAGCGTTGCAATGCAACACTATTTGGTACAAGTTGTCGCTCAGCAATTAGGCTGGTGATAGTATCGAATTGCTCAGTTGCATGACTGCGATGGAAGCGGATGGAACGGCGTTTTAAGGCTTGAAAATATTGCTGCCCATTAACAAGACGCAGGACTTGTGCCTGAATGGTTTGATCTGAGATTGGAATAATTAATTCCTTTTCATCAATCAGCCAGTTAATACCCTCACTACGCCATAAGCGGGTCAGAAAATCATAATCACTTTCATTGGACTGTATGACCAATGGCCGTACATCATATTCACGGTTTAGTCCGGAAAGATCCAAACTTAAACTTCTCGCAAATAAACCACTTCGCTTTTGCCATTCAGTAAACAGAATTTCACTGATCTCTTTGACACTTTTATTCAAAAACACACGACTATTACGGCGTTTATGCCAAAGTGAAGTCGCATCTTCGAGAGTCAGCTGATAGACACTTAAAGCACCATCGCTATGCCCCTGTTTAGCTGCGGTAATGATACCTGTAGTCCGAAAAAGCTCACCTTGATCAGTGACCTGATCAACAGCAACCTGACAGCCAATAAACTGTTTTAAGGCAATATAGGGATGGGTGGATAGACAAAGTAATTCAGCATGAAGCCCCTCATTGATCCAGTGCCTGCCTTCAATACGCTGAATCAGGACCTGAAAATTTAAAATTTCATTGGAAAATCGGAGATGAAGTGCACGCTTCTGTGAGCTTAGACCCAAGCCTTCAAGCACCGTATAAATACTCTGTAGCATTTTATAATTATTATTTGAGGTTATTTTTATCGCACTGATTTTAGGGAATAAGCTTAGAACAATCCATCTTGGTATTTATTTCACATGAATTAACCACGAATAGCCTTACCCTGACCTTATATTCTTTATGCTTATGAAATAGAAGATGTACTCTGTTTCAACCTTTTCGATTTTTCTGATTATTTGCTGATTCACTTACTGCTACACTGAAAGCCGAATACTTTATATCTCCTATATCATCCTCGATTACAGGATAAGCCAGAGGCCAAGGACATGCTTGAGTTACATTCTAAACTTCCCAATCTGGGCGTTACTATTTTTAGTACTATGTCGGCCTTGGCACAAAAACTCGGGGCAATTAACCTGTCACAAGGTTTTCCAGATTTTCCTGCTCCACCGCAATTGATTGAAGCCCTCAGTCGGGCAGCTGAAAATGGTTTTAACCAATATGCACCGGGTGATGGCTTGCCAGTATTACGTGGTCTGGTCGCTGATCTTTATCAGCATCGTGACCGGCTCATTCTAGATCCGGTAGATGAAATCACCATTACTCCTGGCGCAACGATTGCAATCTTCTGTGCAATTCAGGCAACGGTACGAGCAGGTGAAGAAGTCATTATTTTTGATCCCAGTTATGACAGCTATGCGCCAAGCGTGAAGCTGGTCGGTGCCAAACCGGTACATATCGCTCTAGAATATCCTGGTTTTTCTGTGGACTGGAATAAGGTCAAAGATGCAATCAATGACCGTACCCGCATGATTGTAGTGAATACACCGCATAATCCCACCGGAACGGTATGGACAGAGCAAGACTGGCAGCAGCTGATTGAACTGATTCGTGATCGCAATATTGTAGTTCTGTCTGATGAAGTTTATGAACATCTGGTATTTGATGAAGTTCGTCATCATTCTGCAGCATCATTTCCGGAACTCCGTGAACGCAGTTTTGTGATTGGTTCTTTTGGTAAAACCTTTCATGTGACCGGCTGGAAAACCGGTTTCTGTGTTGCACCACCAGCCTTAATGCAGATGTTCAGACAGATTTACCAGTTTGTCAGCTTCTGTGGCGTGACCCCAATTCAGGTGGCTCTGACCGAATATATGCAACTACATTCTGAACATATCCATGAGCTGTCCTGTTTTTATCAGGCCAAACGGGATCTGTTTAATCATGCACTGACAGATTCCCGTTTTCACTGGACGCCGTCTCAAGGCACCTATTTCCAGAATCTGGATTACAGTGAAATTCGTCCTGATCTGGATGCACTGTCGATGTGTCACTATCTGGCGGAACAACACGGTGTTGTGGCGATTCCGGTATCAGCGTTTTATCAGGAGCCGCCTAAAGATTTACACTTATTGCGCTTCTGCTTTGCCAAAAAAGATGAAACCTTGATAGAAGCAGCACATATTCTTTCCAAATTTTAAAAAAATAGACTTATTGGTTACTGAAAAGCTAAAGCGTTCTTGATGCTGATCAAGGATAATTTAGTCCTGATAAATATATGAAAAATCAAGAACAGGATGTCATATGGCACAGCAAGCATTGGTTCACCAGCAGAATTTATGGAAAACATTTTTTATTTTCCTGTTACCGCTGGTGGTTACCAACATCCTGCAAAGCCTGTCCGGTACGATTAATACTGTTTTTGTGGGGCAAATGTTGGGCGTGCAAGCGATTGCTGCAGTTGCAGTATTTTTCCCGATTCTGTTCTGTCTGATGGCCTTTGTGATTGGTCTCTCTGCAGGTTCTACGGTTCTGGTAGGACAAGCTTGGGGTGCCAGAAATCTTGAAAAAGTGCGCTGTGTAGTTGGCTCTACCCTGTTTATGACGCTGATTGGTGGCAGCCTGATTGCCCTATTGGGTGTATTTTTTGCTGAAAATATCCTGCAATTATTAGGTACAGATCCGGATGTGATGCACCTGTCTTTACCTTATGTGCAATGGATGCTGGCTGGTAGTCCTCTGATTTTTATTTATATTATTTATACTTCAATTTTACGCGGGGTTGGAGACAGTACTACGCCACTGTTTGCCTCTGCCCTAACGATTGGTGTGGGCTTGGTAGTGACACCGGTCCTGATCGCGGGTTATTTTGGTTTTCCCAAGATGGGGATCATCTCTCCAGCAATTGCAACCATTCTGGGTAACTTGGCTGTACTGTTATTTCTTATTCTCTATTTAAATTATAAACGTCACCCTCTAAGACCAGACTGGGCATTGATCAAAGATATTCGTCATCAGCCCCAGCTCAGCAAGATTATCCTGCGCTTAGGTATTCCAACCGGGGTTCAAATGGTCACAACTTCAGTCGCTGGTCTGGTCATTGTGAGTCTGGTCAACCGTTATGGTGCAGAAGCGACGGCGGCCTATGGTGCCGTGAATCAGGTACTGAATTATATTCAGTTCCCTGCTCTTTCTATTGCCATTGCAGCTTCAGTCTTTGGGGCACAGGCCATTGGTGCTGGTAAAAATGATTTGCTCAATAAAGTGACTCGAACTGCCTTAAGTATGAATATCTTGTTCACAGGTAGTCTGGTAATTCTAGCTTATCTGTTTTCTAAATATCTCATGGCTTTGTTTATCACTGACCCGCAGGTTGTGGTCCTAGGTCAGCAACTTCTCTTCATTGTCCTATGGTCGATTCTGTTCTTTGGTGCTAGCGCAATTTTTGCTTCGATCATGCGGGCTAGTGGCACAGTGACAGTCCCGATGTTGATCAATATCATTGCCATTATTGGCATTGAAGTACCAGCTGCCTATATGTTCAGCCGCTGGTGGGGTTTACAAGGGATTTGGTATGGTTATGCCTTGGCCTTTGTCTGTCTTTGTATCATGCAAGGCCTGTATTACCAGTTTATCTGGAAGAAAAAAACCATCGAGGCACTGGTTTAATCTTCCAGCTTGGACTACTGGATAAACCTTAGCAAAGCACCTCTAAATAGCGTATTTCCTGCTTAATCCATATTTTTTATATGGATTCATTTTTATTATATTTTTCAGCCATGAAGATCCTTGTTATAAGCAGTGTATTGTATAAAAACACAAGGTCTAGACCTCTTGCGTTAGTCAAAATTTAATCAGTGATAAACGTTGATTTCTAAATAAATATCAAAGTCTAAAATAGTCAAAAATAATACTTTCGCAAGAGGTCTATTAGATGGATCATTAATGACTGGCGAATCATTTATTCTTGATTCTTTAGCTATTTATATGCAAAGTTTCCAATTGAATAAGAATTACTTATGAAACTTTTTCATAAATACCGTCTTCGCTGTTATAGCGGAAGTTGCTGATGTCCTGCTTGACGTCTTTACGCAGTTCACGGCTTGGACGGCCATCCACATCTACTGGCACACTACCCTCTAAAGTTACACGGCGTACTACACGGTGCTGGTCACCATAATCATTAATCGCACGGTGTTGCGTTGCACGGTTATCTCAGATCGCCACATCACCTGCACTCCAACGCCAGCTAACAATATTTTCCAGCTTCTCTACATAACTTTGGAACAGGTCAAATAAACGGCGTGATTCACTTTAGCTATAACCGACGAAGCTCTTAAAGAAATGGCCCAATAACAAGGTTTTTTCACCTGTTTCAGGATGAACGCGTACCAATGGATGTTCAGTTTCATATTCAGTTGAATTGAAATAATTTTTATATTTTTCCAAAGCTTCTTTTGGAACACTGACTTTTGCAGCATAGTCAAAGTTGTTGCTGTGAATCGCACGCAAGCTATCTGCCAGTGTTTTTAATTCTTCAGGTAAATCATTGTAGGCAGCGGTTGTATTTGCCCATACGGTATCGCCTCCTACTGCAGGTGCAACCACGCTACGCAGGATAGAAGCTTTTGGATAGGCATCAATAAAGCTGATGTCCGTATGCCAGCTGTCTGCACGTGCACCGCGTGAATCAATTTCCAGAATATGTGCAGAGCCATCTTTTACCGGTACAGTCGGGTGATTCAACGGCGTGCCTAAACGTGCTGCAAAGGCTTCTTGGGCGACATCATCCAGATGTTGCTGATCTTTAAAGAAGATCGCTTTGTGCTGTAATAATGCCTGGTTGATTTCATTTACCACTTCATCAGCCAAATCCGCTGACAGTTTTACGCCCTGGATTTCAGCACCAATACGGCCACCAATTGGTTGAACCTGGATGTGTTTATATTCATAAGCCATGATAATTTCCTTTATCTATAATTATGTCGACCTTCGGTCTGTAAAATCATCATGCCGAATCGGCTTATCTAACGCTGTCAATTTATTGACATTCTTATGCACCATTTTTGATTTATAAAATACTTTAGCTGCTTAAGTTTTCCGGCATAAAAAAACCCGCTTACGCGGGCTGTGATCAGAGTGTTTTAAGCTGACTTTTTCTTCTGCTTGCCGAGGCGGGTAGCTAAAGCCGTGACTTTCTGATAGCCAGTTGGCATGAGGCGCTGAATTAAATCAATCGTTTTGGCATCATTTCCAATCAGCAGACGGCGTTTGTCTTTTTGTACCGCGTCCAAAATTTGACGGGCTGCTTCTTCCGGTGGGCAACGCAGCAGCTTATTGAAATTCTGTGCAGATTTTTCCGGATGCATTCCCAGACTACGAATGCTGTCATTCATTTTCGCTGCAATGGCGATATTGGTGCGGATTCCGCCTGGGTGTACACAGAGTGCGCTTACGCCGCAGTTTTCCATATCCAGTTCCTGACGCAAGGATTCGGTAAAACCACGCACAGCGAATTTAGTGGCATTATAAGCAGACTGGGTTGGCTGGGCAGTTAAACCAAACAGGCTGGAAATATTGATGACATGACCATCACCGGTTTTCTTGATTAAAGGCAGAAACTCTTTGGTGCCATAAACTACACCCCAGAAGTTAATCCCGACGATCCATTCCAGCTCTTCATAGCTAGCACCTTCTACGGTAGAACTAAGAGCTACACCAGCATTGTTAAAGATCATATTCACGCTGCCATGATCTTTCTCGACCTCAGCGGCCCAAGCGTGCATTTCTTCCAGATTAGCCACATTGACCTTTTTGGTTGTGACACGAACATCAGTACCTTTCAGCAGCTCAACGGTTTTAGCCAGGCCCTGTTCATTCACATCACTGAGTGCTAAATGACAGCCCTGCTTTGCTAAAAGCACCGCAAGTTGTTGACCGATACCTGAACCTGCACCAGTAATGGCCGCGACTTTATTATTAAAATTTTTCATTGAATTTCCTTGATTAAAACACTGCCCTTCCATGACAGCCTGTTTTTCTGTCGCATAGGGATACAGCACACCGTTTCAATATAGTTTTGACAATCCTTATTGTCAATAATTCCAGCATGTCTCTACGGGCCAATTTTCAGGTTTGAATTTCAGCATAGGTCAAAGCCGGATTTATTGATAAGATACTTAAAATCTCAAGCACATGAGTCTATGGTCTTTATGACGGATGCAGTAAATTCAGGGCAAAAACTAGCAAGTAAAAGTAAAGAACGCCAGTTTAAAGGACTTTCCATGGCTGAACGTCAGCAGGCGCGTCGTGAAAAGCTGATTGAGGCCGGAATCGAGGCTTATGGCCGTCATGGTTTCTTTTCAGTCACAGTGAAGGATATCTGTAACGAAGCCAAACTGACTGAACGTTATTTTTATGAATCCTTTAAGAAAAGCGAACATCTGTTCCAGACTATTTTCCTCAAGCTGATTGACCAGTTACAGCAAAATGTCATGCAAGCCATGATGCAAGCCTCTTCTGATCCAAAGAAAATGATCGAAGCCGGTCTGACTGCCTTGCTAACGACCTTACGTGACAATCCGGGTATGGCACGAATTATTTATATCGATGCGATGCTGGTTCAGGAACTGCATAATCAGGCCACGATTCATGAAACCATGGGCCGTTTCGACCGTATGATTCAGGCCTTTGTCATGCTGATGATGCCGAACCTTAATCGTTCTGAACGAGAGATTTCCCTGGTCTCGACCGGACTTAATGGTTATGTCACCCAGATTGCGATTCGCTGGGTCATGAGCGGCTTTAAACAGTCACTGGAAGAAATTCTGTCTTCCTGTAGTCTGGTGTTCTTTGCTTTATTAGACACTTTAGGTACAGAAAAACCAGCGGATCCGGTTAAATAATTTTTAAATCAAGATAAGTTCCAGATAGATTTACTTGTAAGTGATCTACAAGCCTTTGAATTAACACCCTCTTATAAAATAACAGCTTAAATTGTGACAAATCTTTGCAAAAAGTCCCAGAACTACCTATTCTGCAATGATACTGTCATAATTAATCTTTGTAATAAGCCTGTCATAAATATAAAACGGTCCACCGTTTGCATGAAATAGGGTATTGCGCTGTGAAAGATGACTACATTCTAATTGTTGATGATGAACTGCCGATTCGTGAAATGATCCACACTTCTCTGGATATGGCAGGCTTTCAATGTTTACAGGCAGAAGATGCCAAGCAGGCTCATCAAATGATTGTGGACCAGCGTCCAGCATTGATTTTGCTGGACTGGATGATGCCGGGTGGCGTCAGTGGTGTCGATCTATGTCGTCGTTTGAAACGTGATGAAAACCTGTCCGAAATTCCTGTCATCATGCTGACTGCGCGTGGTGAAGAAGATCATAAAGTTCAGGGACTGGACGCCGGTGCCGATGACTATATGACCAAGCCGTTTTCGACCCGTGAGCTGGTTTCACGTATTAAAGCTGTTTTACGTCGCTCCAATGCCCTCAGTGGTGAAAAATCCATTGATGCTAATGGATTGGTATTAGATCCAGTCAGTAAGCGTGTGAATTTTGGCAATACTATACTGGACATGGGACCCACTGAATATCGTCTCTTGGCATTTTTCATGACCCATCCGGAACGTGCTTATACCCGTGCACAGTTGCTGGATCAGGTTTGGGGTGGCAACGTCTATATTGAAGACCGGACCATTGATGTGCATATCCGTCGCCTGCGCAAGGTACTCGAACCTTATGGCGCTGACCGCTATGTACAAACTGTGCGTGGCACCGGTTACCGTTTCTCGACCCGTGTCGATGTTGCACTCGGTTAATTATTTTTAGGTAAATCTCGTTTTATGTATGAGCCCTATCCTGTTCCCGAACTGTCACACGAGCACAAAAGACTCCGTTACAGCAGCCTATGGGATTTTGCCAAGCAAGATTTACGTCTCCTTCTTCTCTTCCTGGTAATTGCCAGTTGTATTGGCCTAGGCATCGGTTATTTCTGGATCTGTATCGTTCTGGCCTTTGTTGCCTTCTTTGGTACACAGTTGCGTTCACTCTACCTGGTCAATGAATGGATCTCGAACCGTCCCTATGATGTACCGCCAAATATCAACGGAATCTGGGGCGCTTTACTGTTCAATGTTTATCGGGCCCAGCGTCAGGAACGCGTTGTTCAGGCTGAAATGGTTGAGCTGATTGACCGTGCACAGTCCTCTCTGGTTGCCTTACAAGAAGCTGTAGTGCTGATTGATGAAAACCAGCAGATTGAATGGTGGAATCCGGCGGCAGGACGTTTACTAGGGATTGGTCAGGAAGATCGCGGCCGTAATATCCTGAGTTTGTTACGTCAGCCAAATTTCATTGATTACTATCATCATATTGATGATGCACCTGATGGCCTTAAAATGAAGTCTTCGATATTCGAAGATCATTATGTGCAAATCAAAATGACCCGTTTTGGCGGTGAAAGCCGCTTACTGGTCGCTTATGATGTGACCCGGATGCATAATCTGGAACAGATGCGTAAGGACTTCGTCGATAATATTTCGCACGAACTGCGTACACCTTTAACTGTGCTCAGCGGCTATATCGAAACCTTTACCGATCAGGAAGATATTAGCCCGCGCTGGAAACGCGCCTTTGACCAGATGCAGTCCCAGACCCGTCGCATGAATGCACTGGTGAATGACCTGTTACTGCTATCCCGTCTGGAAAATGACAAGAATATTGCCAAGAACCAGATTATTGACATGCCGAATCTGATGAACCAGCTGTTTGATGATGCGCAAGCCTATAACGTGGATTATGGCCATACCCTAAATCTGGATATTGACAGTCACTGTGACCTGATCGGCTCAGATATGGAAATTGCCAGTGCCTTCAGTAACCTGATTACCAATGCCATCAAGTACACGCCTAAAGGTGGAACTGTCACTATGGGCTGGCATGATGATGGTGAATCGGCTTATTTTGTCGTAGAAGATACCGGGATTGGGATTGATCCTAAACACTTGCCACGTTTGACCGAACGTTTCTACCGGGTAGATTCTGACCGTAGCCGCCGTACTGGTGGCACAGGCCTGGGTCTGGCAATTGTGAAGCATGTACTGATGCAACATCAGGCCCAGCTCGAAATTGATTCCCGTGAAAATCAGGGATCCACCTTTAAGGTGATTTTTCCTAAAGAACGTCTCAGTTTCCCGGACTGATTCAAAAATAAAAAAAGGTGCAAGTCGCACCTTTTCTTTTTTAGCGAAGGTTTTAAGACTTTAATGCCTGCTCTTTGGATAAGGCCCGGAAATAAGCTGCTCGATGCGAGATCCGTTCCAGATAGGCTTGAATCGCCGGATAACTTTTACCAGTACGGCTTTGCATGGCTTCGAGTGGGAAGCTCATCTGAATATCCGCAAAACTGAAACGACCGGCAAAATATTCATGCTGGCTTAAATGATCTTCCAGAAACTGGATATGGTCTTTTAGACGGCTTTGTACAAACTGCTTTTTCACTCCTTCACAAATTGTTTTAGCAACCGGACGAACTAAAAATGGCACTTGCTCAGGAACTTTGGTCATCACCAGTTGCATGACCAGCAAAGGCATCAAAGACCCTTCTGCATAATGCATCCAGTAACGGTATTGCGCCTTGTTCTCGGCACTGATCGGCTGAAACTGATGGGTCGAATCATAGGTTTCTTGGAGATACTCCAGAATGGCGGCAGACTCAGCCAGTACCAGATTCTGATCTTCCAGAATCGGGGCTTTACCCAGAGGATGAACCTGTTTCAAAGAAGGCGGAGCAGAATAGTTTGGCAGGCGTTTGTAATACTTGATCTCATAATCAAGTTCCAGCTCTTCCAAGGCCCACATGATTCGAAATGATCTTGATTGTTCGAGATGATGTAAAACACGCATATTGCACTCATGATTTTATTGTTATTACTGCGTGAGCATAGCAAAAAGTCCAGATCTGATTAAATAGTTTATTAGTCTACTTACATTTTCCCTACCGGATATAGCGTACCCTCTTTAGCTTAAATCAGGCTAGTGCGAATCTCCAGACTGCGTAACAGGGTTTTGGTCACCGGGGTTTTGGCACAAATCTCCAGAATTTTCTGCTGCAAAGCCGAATCATGAGTAATATCGAAACTTAAGCGTCGTTCAATCCATTCCTGCCCTTCTTTATGGGCAAAAAATTCTGCTTCAACCTGAAAGTCGCCCAGTTCAATGTCCTTATGTTTGGCATACATGCGCAACGTAACCATGGTGCAAGAGATCAGACTGCCCAAAAGCAGATCATAAGGTGCAGGACCTGCATCCTGCCCGCCGAAGGATTCAGGTTTATCAGTCAGGTAATGATGCTGGCCATGACTGATTTCTCCCTGCCACGGTATGGTTAAGCTCTGTATTTTGGCAATTGCGATTCGGGCCATACTGATCCTTTGTTCTTATAATTATGTAAAAGTTATTTGGAAGCTCGCATATGTTCCGGAAATGCAGGTGCTTCCATACGTGGGCCATCATAGCTTGGAATGGTGCCAAAACGCGGGTGTCCCATCATCCACTGTTCACGGGCCAGCTTAAGTTCTTCCACATCACGACCCACCAGATTCCACCACAATAAAATAGGGCTTTCAAACGGCTCTCCACCAATCAGCAGGACTCGTCCACCGGCATGAATTTCGACATCCACATGCTGTAATCCGGGTTCAAGAATCACCATATTATCTTCAGTCAGTTCATGCCCATTAATACTTGCCAGCCCCTCAAGGGCCATAAAACCATATTCAAATCTTGGATCTAAACTCAGACGGGCACGGGTACTTTCAGCAGCGAATAGATCCACCCCCAAAAGTTCGGTATGAACCTTAACTGGTGATAGTGTATCCAGAAATTCCCCGACCAGGACCGTACATTGAATGCCCTGTTCTTCGATCACAGGTAATTCCGGATAATGATCGAACGCCGGAGCCATATTGATCTTGTCATCAGGAAGGGCGATCCAGAGCTGTACTGCATGCATTTTGGTTTCAGTTTCCGGTGAAACCTCTGTATGCGAAATGCCATAGCCTGAAGTCATCAGATTAACCTGTTTCGGCCGGATCAATTGCCGGTTACCCAGACTGTCACTATGCATCATGGTGCCTTCAATCATCCAGGTAAAAGTTTGCAGGCCAATATGCGGATGCGGTCCGATATCCAGACCATCTCCCTGAGGAAATTGAGTGGGACCGGCATGATCCAGAAAACACCAGGCGCCAATCATGCGTTTATGCCGACTCGGCAAGGCGCGTTTAATGACGGTTCCCTGCCCAATTTCCGCACGCCGTAAAGGAACTTCCTGTATGAACTGATTGATATACTTTTCACAATCATCTGAATTTGACAGTTCAATATCATTATTATTCGACATGGTTGAGCTGACCTCGGCAAGTTCATTCTGGCTGTATGCTGTATCAAGACATCTTTCCCTGATCATCACAAGATGTCTACCTCATAGAACAATGTACCGCGTCTACCCGCAAAATCTATCTTTGGAAATATTTCGATACGTATAAAATGTGCTACTCATCAGAACAGTTCAGATACTTAAAAGCTTCAGTCTTCCAAAGACTGTAATCAAGATCTTGGTTATGAATTATATAATCATTCAAGTAACCAGCATTATCTCGTTTAAATCAACTTATTCATCCTGCTCATGTTTCACGTGAAACGCTCATTTTTATTTATATAAACTTTTAAAATCAGCAATCTATAAAAATGTGATCCGTCTAGCTTTATGTTCACAAAAACAAAAATTTTGTTACGTTTTCTTTTTAAAAATCGTGCTACCCCCTGATTCTAGGGAGATTGTTTTTTATTCATTTGGTTCATAATAAGGCCCAATAAAAATAAGATTGGATCAGGATATGTCATCCTCGAATGAAAATATATATTCAACGGCGAATATGTCTTTTCAAAACTCGACCACGGATAGATCATTAAAGTTGGCCGAATGTGATCTGCAAAATCGCCAGTTAATTGAAGATGCGCTTGTACATCGCGCTGCACCTATTCCTGCGCAATTCCAGCAGTACTTTTATAATTATCTTTATTTGCATCGTCATCAAAATCTTCGCCAGATTAATTACATGGCGCAGATCGCCTTTTTGCTGTATTTCTTTGCCGATATTTTTATTATTCCTGACATGTTTTTCCTGTCTGGCCTGATCCGGGTATCACTGGTCATTGCTGTCATGTTTTGCTGCTATTACCTGTTTAAGCATCAAAAGAATATCCGGGTTCTGGACATGATTTTGCCTGTGGGCACGACTGTGGCTGCAGCGACCTGGATTGGCCTGCTCCTGCTGTCGAGCAGCCCGCATGTGTCGACTTATATCTATGCTTCTGCGATCTTTATTTTAATTACCAACCTCTGTGTACAGACTGAGTTTAAGGGTGCCTTGTATTGTTCCATTTTTATCGCCTTGTTTATCATGATTGGAGTGACTCATCTCATGAGTCTATCGCAGGCCTTTATTTTCACCGTTGTTTTCACACCTCTCTGGGCGTTTAGTATTTATATCAACTGGAATAATATCATCATCATACGGCGCTCTTTTCTACGCACTTTGCTGGATGAATGGAACTATCAAACCTTAAAGAATCTTGCCCATACTGATGATCTGACGCAGTTATTTAACCGTCGTCATTTTGTAGATATGGCGGAACGTTCAATCCATCAATGGCCAAAGCCTGCCAGCACCTGCCTATTGATGTTTGATGTCGATTATTTCAAGAGAATCAATGACAATTATGGCCATGATGTGGGTGACCGGGTGCTTCAACTGATTGCTGAAATTACCCGTAAAGAAATGCGCTCTAGCGATGTACTGGCACGTTTTGGTGGAGAAGAATTTATTGCCTTACTGGAAGATACCCAGCTACAGGACTGCCTGATGATTGCAGAACGGATTCGCTGCTCGATTCAAAAGCAGGTGATGCACATCAATTCTGACCAGAAAATCCAGTTCACGATCTCCATTGGTATTGCTGAACTTGAATCTCCACAACAGGAACTTGAAGACCTGATTAAGCATGCGGATATTGCGCTTTACGAAGCCAAAAAAGCAGGACGAAATCGGATTCGGGTCTATCATCCTAATATGCTGCAACCGACTAAACCGCTCTCTCCAAATCCTTGGAATGTATTTAAACCACTGAATAAACAGGAGCAGTCTGGCGCTCATCATAAAGCGAAACAATCTTGGTCTGCTTTGTAAGTTGAGAGCAAAACCAAGATTGTTAGACAAGAATTTAAGAATTAGACCTAAATCTGTTTGTGATGCTTTTCAAATAATTTCTAAAAGAATAGAATATTTTTCATACAAATATAAGTATTCATCTTATTCATTTCTTTGGATTTAATGTGGGAAGGAGATATGCCAGATAAATATGAAGAAGAAGCTCGCCTCCTGCTTCAGGATGCCCTTCACGATCCTCTTGTTCGTATTCCAGAGTCTTTAAAACCTGCCTACTTTAGCCATCAGAAACCGCTCACTCTAAAATATTTGTTGTAGGTAAACCTATTTGCACAGGTGGCATATGCCTCCTACACCCTTGCCGATATTCCGGTACTGAATGACATTATGAATTTGCTCATTCTGACCAAGCTAGGCTATACCTTGGTAATTCTACTGATTACCATCTGGATGTATCATTTTTACCGGAATTTGCCTGTATTTGACCTGCTGTTGCCGACCTCGATTATCGGGGCAAGTGCAATCTGGTTTTTTAATCTGAATCAGTCTGAAAGTCCGCATACACTCATTTATCAATATGCTTCACTGGTCTTTATTGTCCTGGCCAATTTATGTATGCAGATCCGCTTCTGGCCTAGTCTGATTAATTCCGGTCTGATTACATTGGTGATTTATATTGGTGTGTATTTCAATACCCAAGCTAATCTGTATCAGATGTTCTTGTTTTCCCTGATCTATATGCCGGTATTGACCTTCAGTTTATATATCAGTTGGAGCTCTACACTAAAATCCCGTTTGGTATTCCTGCAACATACCCTGACTGAATATCATCATCAGACTTTTGAAAATCTCGCCCATACTGACTCGCTGACAGGCCTGAATAATAGACGCTGTTTTGAATATCTGGTACAACAGCTGATCCAAAACAATCTTAAACAGCCTGCTCCAATCAGTTTGCTGGTCTTTGATGTCGATCATTTCAAGCAGATCAATGACCGTTATGGACATGATGTTGGAGATCAGGTATTGCAGATGATAGCTCAAACCACATAGAATGAAATGCGACGCCATGATGTGCTGGCACGCTATGGGGGTGAAGAATTTATCGCATGCCTTACTGAAACTTCACTAGATGATGCACTCAAAATTGCCGAGCGTTTAAGACACAAAATCGAGAATATTATGGTCAATCTGGAACATGGGCATCGTCTCGATTTCACCGTTTCAATTGGTGCAGCCATTCTGGAAAGTAGTGAAACGGATTTAATGGCGCTGATTAAACAGGCTGATATTGCCCTGTATCAGGCTAAAGCCAATGGTCGGAACCGAGTCGAGTGTTATGATCCTGAACTTGACCAAGGTTTGCTTGGAGAACTTCAAAACTGGCAGGTTAAACCGGCTTAAATGTCATTTGAAAAATAATAAAAAAGAGCGCCTAAGCGCTCTTTTTTATAGGTAATTTTCGTTAGAAAATTACTCCCATTCAATTGTTGCTGGTGGCTTAGATGAAACGTCATATACCACACGAGAAACTTCAGCAATTTCGTTCATGATACGTGTAGAAATACGGTCTACCAGGTCATATGGAAGATGTGCAAAACGCGCTGTCATAAAGTCGATGGTTTCAACTGCACGAAGTGCAATTACCCATGCATAACGACGGCCATCACCGACCACACCCACAGATTTCACTGGTTGGAATACGGCAAAAGCTTGAGCAGTTTTGTCGTACCAGCCGCTTGCGCGAAGTTCTTGCATGAAGATGTCATCAGCAAGGCGAAGAATATCAGCATATTCTTTTTTCACTTCACCCAGAATACGAACACCAAGGCCTGGACCTGGGAACGGATGACGATAGATCATGCTGTGTGGCAAGCCTAGAGTTGTACCCAATTTACGTACTTCATCTTTAAATAGGTCACGCAATGGTTCAACCAGGTCAAATGCCAAATCTTCAGGCAAGCCACCTACGTTGTGATGCGACTTGATGACATGTGCCTTACCTTGTTTGCTAGCAGCAGATTCAATCACGTCTGGATAAATCGTACCTTGTGCAAGGAAGGTTACGCCATCGAGCTTACGCGCTTCTTCAGCAAAGACTTCGATAAATTCGCGACCGATGATTTTACGTTTTTTCTCTGGATCAACTTCGCCAGCCAAAGCAGAAAGGAAACGGTCTTCAGCATCAGCGCGGATCACGCGGATCCCCATGTTGTCTGCAAACATCTGCATCACTTGATCGCCTTCGTTCAAACGAAGCAGACCGTTGTCTACAAATACGCAAGTCAACTGATCGCCAATTGCTTTGTGCAAAAGCGCAGCTACAACTGATGAATCCACGCCACCTGAAAGACCTAACAATACTTTTTCATTGCCAATCTGTTCACGAAGCTGTTCTACACGCAGGTCAATAATATGTTCTGGTGTCCACAGACCACGACAACCACAAATCTGGTGTACGAAGTTAGACAGTAATTCTGCACCTTTCGAAGTATGTGTCACTTCAGGGTGGAACTGGATCCCATAGAAACGGCGAGTTTCATCAGACACCATGGCAATCGGACAGCTTGGTGTGCTTGCAGTCACCTGGAAGCCTTCTGGAATACGTGCAACCTTGTCACCATGACTCATCCAGACATGCAGCTGGTTTTCACGGTCTTGCAGCTGACCAATCAGCTGGTCACGTACCACGATATCCACTTCTGCATAACCGAACTCATGTACAGTACCTGGCTCAACTTTACCACCAAGCTGTTCACACATGGTTTGCAAGCCATAACAGATACCCAGTACAGGTACACCTAACTCAAATACCACTTGCGGCGCACGCGGGCTGCCTTCCAAGTGAACACTTTCAGGTCCACCAGACAAGATGATACCGTTTGGATTAAATGCGCGAATGTCTTCTTCAGACATGTCATAGGCATACATTTCAGAATATACACCAGCTTCACGGACACGACGTGCGATGAGCTGACTATATTGAGAACCGAAATCCAGAATCAGGATACGATCTTCAGTAATTTGAGTATTGGTAGTCATGACAAACAACTATGAAAGGCAAACGAAAGATAAGCGCCGTATTCTAGCATTTTTATTAGGCTTAAGCACACTATTCCCATCCGCATAATAATTAAGCAGTTTATTTTTTTAAATAGAATTAAGCTTTCGATTCAGCAGGAGAGCTTTCCCTTCTCTCCCCAGAATTCAATATATTTACGCTATTTGGATTTCAATATTTTAAGACCGGCCAGTTAAGTTGCTATTGAAAGTTTATAGGACTTACGCACTAT
>NZ_DDLD01000051.1:0-31795 GCF_002339435.1 Acinetobacter sp. UBA2581
ATCTATTTCAGGACAAGACAACATTCAGGGATATTTATGAGGCTTTGGATTGCTTGGATTTTAGAATTTCGGTTCTAAAAGTCTGTGCCAGCTCGGCGCTTTCAGCATCCATCCCATTCACCACAAAAGCGTGACGGGTCAGGACATTGGTCGGATTTGGCATGCTGACCAGCTCAAAGTGGTCCGCGATTTGTTTCAACAGGGCATTAGGAACATGCAGTGCACTTTCCTTAGCGACCAGTTGCTGAACCAGACGTTCTGCGGCTTGAACTGAATTGAGCTGCATTTCTTCAACAGTTGAAGAAATCGCACTACGTGTCTGTAGGACAAAACGTTTTTCTTCACGATAACGCTTATACAGAACTTCTGAAAGCAACTGGAATACTGAACTGATCATGGTCAGACAGGCGAGGGCATCTGGCTTGTCTGCCGCAATACTGATACTGGCACCTTTTTCATCAAACTTGTGCACGGTACAAATATCCGTGCTGTTCAGTTTGTAGTGCTGGATGCACAGTTCAGTGGCTTTGTTCAGGAAAATCTGGCACAAATTGAAATAAGGAACCGATACCGTTTTATTCACACTATCCAGCAACTGTTTTGGATCATAGAACTGAATGTTCAAGCTCAGGCTATCGGTATCCAGTACCACCGGTTTGCTGTCTTTTTCTTTCGGTTTGTTTTTCAGAGCTTGCTGTGCCTGGGCAACGGCGAGGGCGGCATTATGCTTTTCCTGTTCCAATGCCTGAGTCAAAGTCTGAATCTCGAATTTCAGTCGCGATTCATTATTGATGCGTGCCAGATACTCGGTACGGCTTGGACGCGCTACCGCACGATAACCGACCCAAAGCAGACCATGAATAATAAAAGAGAACAGAATGGCAAGCCATTGAGTCCGCAGAATTTCACCAATACTTGGCTCAATCAGGGTGATTTCAATCACACCGACTTTTTTCTCGTTTTGTAGGGCATCACGGACAAAAACTTCCCCATCACGGGTCTTGGTCAGCCCACCAGTGGCTAAAACCTGACCCTTCGCATCCAGGATGCGAATTGAAGCAACGCTTGGGTTAGTCGCATAACGGTTGGCCAGAAGTGCCAGAGAAACGCGGTTCGCCGGTTCAAGCTCCGCCAGGCTGTCTGTGACCAGTTGGCTCGTCATGAGCTGTCCCTGGTTGGCACGGTTATCATTCAGTTGGTGAGTGGTTGCCAATACCAGTAAAAAGGTATGCAGAGCAAAACTTACAATCAGTAGGCTAGCAAATAGCCCTTGTCTAGGCGCATTCAACGTAAACTTCCAAGGCAATTCTGTTCAATTTCGATTATGATTCTAACAATAGTTGTAGCTCAGACCCGAGTCAATTCATGCGAGAAATCATTCTTATATCATTCTTAGGACCCGACCAGCCTAATCAATTTACACGATTAATGCAGGTTTTGTCCGCTCATTCCTTACAGATTCTAGATGTGGGGCAAGCGGTCATTCATAATCAACTGACCTTAGGTATTGTTGTATCGTCTGATGACCAAACTGCAACAGCATTAGCCATGAAGGAAATCCTGATTCTAGCACATGATATCGGGTTAACAGTGCGCTTTAAACCAATCTCTGCTGCTGAATATGAACAGTGGGTAAGAGAGGGCGGCCGCACGCGTTATATCGTAACGGCATTGGCCCCGGAATTAAATGCCTCTCATCTGCAAGCCGTGACCCAGATTGTGTCGAGTCAGGGCTTCAATATTGAAACCGTGACCCGTCTTTCTGGCCGTCCTGAGCTGGATGGTTCCAATACTGGCCCTAAACGTGCCTGTGTACAGTTTGGTCTGAAAGGCCAGATGCTGGATGCAGCAGCCATGCGTGCAGCCTGCTTAAGCCTGTCGAATAACCTGAATGTCGATGTGGCAGTACAAGAAGATAATGCTTACCGCCGTAATCGCCGTCTGGTCTGCTTTGACATGGACTCGACCCTGATCGAGCAGGAAGTGATTGATGAGCTGGCGATCGAAGCAGGTGTCGGTATTCAAGTCTCTGAAATTACTGAACGCGCGATGCAGGGCGAGCTGGACTTCCAGCAAAGTTTCCGTGCTCGTGTTGCTTTATTAAAAGGCATGGATGCATCGGTATTGCCAAAAATTGCAGAACGTCTGACCGTGACTGAAGGTGCAGAACGTCTGATTTCAACCCTGAAAGCACTGGGCTACCGTACTGCGATTCTGTCTGGTGGATTCCAGTATTTTGCAGAATATCTACAAGCCAAACTAGGAATTGATGAAGTTCATGCCAACATTCTGGATGTGCAGAATGGCGTGGTGACAGGCGAAGTCAAAGGTCATATTGTGGATGGCGCACGCAAGGCTTTATTGCTCCGTGAAATTGCCGACAATATGGGAATTTCTCTGGAGCAGACCATCGCTGTGGGTGATGGTGCCAATGACCTGCCAATGCTTTCAATTGCGGGTCTAGGGGTGGCTTTCCGTGCCAAACCTTTGGTTCGTCAGAATGCCAATCAGGCCATTTCCAGTGTGGGGCTGGATGGCGTGCTCTACCTGCTCGGTGTACATGATAAAGATCTGAGCCGCGCGTAATACATAGCTTTGTGGTGAAATCCAACGCGGCCTTAGGGTCGCGTTTTTTTATATTTTTAGCTTAACTTTTATCGAGGGACGGCGCAGCTTGTCTATAAATACCCGATCATCTTAAACGGAAAATATTTTTTTTAAGTCGATGAAAGGGCATATGATTTTGTAATGACACGCCAACATCGATGCAGCAATTGATCCACAAATACTGTGAAAATAAAAAATGTAATGACAAAATAATATCGCGACAGAGTATGTCGTAAGGGGAGAAAACAGGACTTTTTTTATGCAAAAAACTCAGCATAATGCATGCATAGAGATACAAATCAACACATTCCATTTTATTGATTTAACGAAATTCAATAGGTAGTACGGTTGCAATATCAAGCATACACACTATCCTTTTGGATGGAGGGGTTTATATGGTAACAGCGAATCTAGCAACTCTCGTAGGCTTTAGTTTAGTCGCCGCGGCTGTGCTTGCTGTTTTCTTCTCGCCTTATCGTCGCTGGTTAAGTTTTATGGCTGCGGGAATGCTGGCCTGGGGCCTGATCGAAGTGATTCGAGTAGGTACTCAAGCCTTGTTTGAGCTCCCGATGACATATAGCTATCTGACAGCTTTAACGGCCGTGATGGTCGTAGTGACCTTACTGTTATTGCGTGAAGATCGACGTGCAGAGCGTGCTTTGGCTAAACGCCGTTATATCGAACATACACCAGTGTATGAAGATGACCAGCAGCAGCTATCTAGCCGTTAAGTTCTCTAATATCAGCGAAATAATGCACCTGCGGGTGCATTTTTCGTTTAGAAATATGATACAAAGTCCTGCATCTGCCTAGCTTTGATCTATGCTAGGATATTTGTCAATTTTCGTACAATTAGAATAGGCATAATTTCATGAAACTGTCCTCCATTCCTGTGCTCAAACTTCCTCTGGTTGACCTCAGTACCGATCCACTTGATTTGCTGGTCGCAGGTCTTGCATTACGTATGAAGCAGTTAGCACGCACCAGCCCGAAATTTATTGAATTGGTACATGAACGCCAGTTCCGTATCCAGATCGGAACAGATGAGGGAATGGCACGTCAGATCGTTGTGAATAATGGTCATATCGATACCGTTTCAGGTGATGCAGAGAAAGCTGATTTTGTGCTGCAATTTGCTGATAGTGAACAGGGTGTAAAAACATTGCTTAAAGGTGATCCGACTGCATTCATGACCGGTATGCAAAGTGGCACGATTAAAATGGAAGGTGATTTTGGTCTGTTGGTCTGGTTTAATCAGGTTGCAAAAATGATTCCACCAAAACTGCCAAAGCCAGTCAAAGAGAAAGTGAAAATGGTACGTCAGTTTATTAAAGAAAAAACTGGTAAGTAGTCTAAAGACTTATTGAATAATCATTTTTATATTATAAAGTACCCCTTTTATTTTGAGGGGGTATTTTTATGAAAAAATTAATTACAGCAAGTTTAATCGCTGCATCAGTAACGATGACAGGATGTGCCAGTATTATTTCAGGATCAACACAAACACTGACATTTAAATCAGTTCCTGAGCAAGCATCAATTTCTATTACAAATAAAGCTGGCGAAAAAGTACATACTGGAGTTACGCCTGCAACAGTGACTCTTAAGCGTGGCAATGGATTTTTTCAACCCGCTGCTTATGATGTAACTTTAAAAAAAGAAGGTTTTCAAACCAAAACAGTTCAAGTAACTGGTACTGTTAATGGTTGGTATGTGGCAAATATCATTTTTGGCGGTCTAATTGGTTTGCTTATCGTTGATCCTGCTACTGGAGCAATGTATACATTAAACCCTAGTGATATCAATGCTGTATTGGATGAAAATCAAACTGCATCACAAAAAGGTCAACAATCACTCACTGTAATGTTGGTTCAAGATATTCCTGAAAACCTTATGAGCCGCGCAAAATATATTACAACGCTTTAAGTTCAAAAATAAGAAGCCCTCAATTCGAGGGCTTTTTTACTGAATCATTCAACTTCCAGATTAAACGTTACCGGTCCATCATTGACCAGATGCACTTTCATATCAGCTGCAAAAATACCGGTTTGTACATTTTTGAACTGGCTCTGCGCATATTCAACCAACTGTTCATACAAGGCCTTGGCATCGCTTGGCGGCATGGCTGGACCAAAATCCGGACGTAAGCCTTTTTGGGTTTGCGCCATCAAGGTAAATTGGGACACCAGTAGTAAACCGCCACCGGCCTGACTGACATTCCAGCCCATCTTGCCTTGTTCATCATCAAAGAAGCGATATTTCAATATCTTATCAATCAGCTTTTTGCCTTTTTCCAGATTATCTTCTTTACCTAAGCCCAGAAAAACCAGAATACCTTTGCCAATTTCTCCGGTGGTTTCACCATCGACCACGACTTTGGCTTCGAGTACCCGTTGTAATAATGCACGCATAATCAATTTCAGTCAGATTCAAAATTGCCGCCATTGTAGCAAGATCAGACTCATCTATTATTAAGTTAATGTCTAAAAAACGGGCTTAATTTATTGATTATCATTGATAATATTTTAAACTATCTAAAAACACGATCGTAATCATAAAAATTATCTGTTTTATCTATTTTTTACTCTCAAGTATCTTAGCTGCATGCAGGAAAGGTATTAAATTGAGAGATTTAGAAATGTTTAAGCGTTCATTACTTGTTGCAATGCTTGCAACGGTGACAGCTGCCCAAGCTGCGCCATTAACCAAAGATAACGGGGCACCAGTTGGCGACAACCAGAACTCGATCACTGCGGGTCCACAAGGTCCAACTTTGCTGCAAGATGTGCAACTGGTTCAAAAACTGCAACGTTTTGGTCGTGAGCGCATTCCTGAACGTGTGGTTCACGCACGTGGTACAGGTGCTTATGGTGAATTCGTTACTACAAAAGATCTGTCTGATTTAACAATTGCTTCTTTATTCAAGGCCGGTACCAAAACTCCAGTTTTTGTGCGCATGTCTACCGTCATTCATGGTAAAGGTTCACCAGAAACCCTACGTGATCCTCACGGTTTCGCCATCAAATTCTATACTCAGGAAGGTAACTGGGACTTGGTCGGTAACCAGACGCCAGTCTTCTTTATCCGTGATGCGATTAAATTCCCGGACTTCATCCATGCGATGAAACCAAGCCCGGTCACCAATGTACAAGATGCCAACCGTGTGTTTGACTTCCTGTCTAGCCAGCCTTGGGCAACCAACATGTTGACTTATGTTTACGGCAAACAAGGTGTCCCAACCAGCTACCGCGAACAGGACGGTTTCGGTGTACATGCCTACAAACTGTATAACGACAAAGGCGAATACAAGTACGTAAAATTCAACTTCCGCTCTAAACAGGGTGTGAAGGGCTTAAATGTCAAAGAAGCGGCTGCGCAACAAGGTAAAGATTTCAATCACTTGACCAATGATCTTTATAACAACATCTATGCAGGTAATTTCCCGAAATGGGATCTGTATATTCAGGTGCTTGATCCTAAAGATCTGAACAGCTTTGATTTCGATCCGCTAGATCCAACCAAAATCTGGCCAACCAATCTAGTTCCAGAAGTAAAAGTCGGTACATTGACGCTGAACCGTATGCCGAAGAACTTCTTCAATGAAACTGAACAGGCTGCATTTGCACCAGGTAATCTAGTACCAGGTATCGAACCCTCTGAAGACCGTTTGCTTCAAGGCCGTATCTTCTCTTATTCAGATACACAAATGTACCGTCTAGGTGCTAACCATCAGCAAATTCCGGTAAACCGTTCTGTGGTGAATGTGAACAACAATAACCAGGAAGGTCACATGAATGTGTCTGAACGTGACTCTGATGTGAACTACGAGCCAAGCCGTAAAGAGCCTAAACCGGCGACTGAAAAAGCGCGTGCAGTTGAAACTCCATTGACTGGTCATGTTCAGCAGATCGGTACCAAAGAGCAAAACTTCAAGCAAGCCGGTGAACTTTACCGCTCTTATACTGCCAAAGAGAAAGATGACCTGATCATGAACCTGGCGGCTGACCTGGGCAATGTCAAAGATTCAGAAACCAAGCACATCATGTTGTCCTACTTCTATAAGGCAGATGCGGACTACGGTATGCGTATAACCAAAGCTGTAAATGGCGACATCGCCATCGTTAAGGCCAAAGCTGCAAAATTAAAAGACTAATTCCGATTGGTCTTGAGGAACTGGTGACTAGGGCATAGCGCATCACCTCCAAAAAGTCCTGTAATACTCCAAACCTTTCCTGCACCCTAGGGGGAGTTTTACAGGCACTCCGTTTTTTATTTCATCTCAGGTCAATTGAGTCTTTAGAGACTTAAATTTTCCTTTCGATTTCTGTTGGAGTTCATCATGAAAGTTCTGCCCTATGCATTTTTAGCCAGTATTCTTGCCTTTAGCTCCGCATTCGCAACTGCTGCTGAAGTGAAGAATGTCTCCCCTGCAAAAACTGTGGCAAGCGTTCAGATGACCTCACAACAGGAATTGATCGATCTGTTTTTTGCTGCCGCTAAAATCGGCAATAGCGAAGTGATCAATGAATTTTTAAAACACGGCTTTCCAGTCGATGTACGTAATCAAGATGGTTATACCCCGTTGATGATGGCGACCTATTATGGCCATCAGGATATTGTGACCACCTTACTGGCCAAAGGGGCAGACCGCTGCGCCCGGGACAACCGTGGCAATACCGCCTTGATGGGCGCCTTGTTTAAAATGGAATTTGCCATTGCCAAACAGCTGCGTCAGGTCGACTGTGATGCCCAAGCCAAGAAAACCGGACAAAAAACCACAGCTGAATTTGCTAAGGTGATCGGTCAGGAAAAGCAGCTAAAGAAAATTATCAAGGAACAGGAAAACGGGCTGAAAGCAGTCAAATAACCGAGCAGGAAGCAGTTTATTTTCTTGAACTTTCGTCGATAATTCAGCTAGCTGTACGTAAATCCTGCAATATTGCCTAAACTTTTATGCTTTAATGCGGGATAAGCACAGCGATATTTCCCTTAGTTATGGCTCCAATTATCCACTCTTTGTTAGATACTGACTTGTATAAATTCACCATGCTACAAGTGGTATTACACAAGTTTCCACAAACGCATAGTGTCTATCATTTCCGTTGTCGCAACCTGGAAGATACGGAATATCCGCTGACGGATATTCTGGATGATTTGAATCACCAACTGGATTTGCTGTGTCAGCTCAAATTTAAAGAAGACGAATTACAATATTTACGCAGCCTGCGTTTTATCAAAAGCGATTTTGTGGATTATCTGGAACTATTCCAGCTTAAACGCCGTTTTATTAAGGCCACCATCGACAATGAAGGCCGCCTGGATATTACTATTGAAGGCCCCATGGTTCAGGCAATGATGTTTGAAATCTTTGTACTGGCCATTGTGAATGAACTGTATTTCAGTCGTATCCGTACACCTGAAGTGCGGGCTGAAGGTGAGCGTCGTTTAAAAGCTAAAATTGAGCTTTTAAAACAGTATGATGCCGAGCAGAACCCGAATGATCCACCATTCCTGGTGTCAGACTTTGGTACCCGTCGTCGTTATAGTTTTGACTGGCAAAAGCATGTCGTCGAAGAATTCAATAAAGCTGCACCACACGTGTTCCGTGGGACCAGTAATGTGTATTTAGCCAAAGAGTTGGGTATTACCCCGATTGGCACCATGGCGCATGAATTTCTGCAAGCTTTTCAGGCCTTGGATGTGCGTCTGCGTAATTTCCAGAAAGCAGCCCTGGAAACCTGGGTACAAGAATACCGTGGTGATTTGGGAATTGCCCTGACTGATGTCGTCGGGATGGATGCCTTCTTACGTGACTTCGACCTGTACTTTGCGAAACTGTTTGATGGCTTGCGTCATGACAGTGGCGACCCGTATGAATGGGGTGACAAAGCTTATGCACATTATAAAAAGCTGAAAATTGACAGTAAGACCAAGATGCTGACTTTTAGTGATGGTCTGAATCTGGAAAAAGCCTGGAAATTACATCAATACTTTAAAGATCGCTTTCAGGTCAGTTTCGGGATCGGCACCAATCTGACCAATGATATGGGGCAGACACCGCTAAATATCGTATTGAAACTGGTGGAATGTAACCGTCAATCCGTGGCGAAAATCTCCGATAGCCCAGGTAAAACCATGACGGATAATGATACCTTCCTGGCATATTTGCGTCAGGTATTCAATATCTCAGAACCTGCCTAAGAATATCTGCTTTATTCAAAAAACCGCTTCAATCATGAGGCGGTTTTTTCTTAGAGGATGGTCTTTCTTGAATTAGCTTTAGCTAAAATTATGCTAAGGATCTAGATAAAAACAACATAATTGAAAAAATGAGCTGTGCTAAGATCAAAAGGATTTGACCGCAATGACAACTACTAAGATGACAGCTTCCGCCTTTGACTTTGGTCTGCTGATTGAAGCAGAAGATTTGGTTCCACATTTGGGACACGAAAAACTTCGAATTGTTGATTTAAGCCGGGCGTCGGTTTATGAACAATTGCATATTCCACATGCCTTACATCTGCAACCCAAGCTGCTGGTTCGTCAGGAGGAAACAGCCATGGGCCTGTTACCGGATGCGGAAGGGCTGGAAGCTTTAATTCGTTACCTGAACATTTCTCCTGACCATCATGTCGTGGCTTATGATGATGAAGGCGGTGCGTGGGCAGGGCGTCTGCTCTGGAACCTGCATTGTTTGGGCTTTGAAAATACCAGTTTACTCAATGGCGGTATCCATGCCTGGCTGGGTGCAGGACTACCGACTTCATCAGATCAGGAAACGTTTACACCTGTCGATCATCTGGTTCCGGTTAATCTTGAAAGAAAGGCTGAATTTCAGATCGATTATAATGAACTAAAACAACTCATTGAAAATGAAAATATTCAGGTATGGGATTGCCGTACAGAAGATGAATATATCGGCCTTCGTTTGGCCGCGCGACGCGGTGGTCACATCCCGGGCGCACGTCATTTTGAGTGGAGTACTGCCCTTAACCGGCAAAATCATTTAAAATTACATCCTTTACCACGTACTCAGCAGCGTCTGGAACAACTGGGATTTGATCTGGATCAACCAGTTGTGGTGTATTGTCAGTCCCATCACCGTTCAGGTCTGGCTTATATTCTGGGTCGCTTATTCGGCTGGAAAATTCGAGCCTATGATGGTGCGTGGAGTGAATGGGGCAACCGCCTCGATAGTCCAATCGCTACAGGAGAGGTGCCATCTTGAGCATCACATCGCGTCTAAAACAACAACTGTTTATCCAGGCCCAAAAAGTGGTGCCACAGCATCGCCTGTCCCGTGTGGTGGGAAAAATTGCAGCCAGCGAAAATCCGATTGTAAAAACAGCCGTGATCGCAGCGTTCAAGACCAAATACGGGATTGATATGTCGATTGCCGAGCAGACCAATGCCTTAAAATTCAAATCATTTAATGATTTCTTTACCCGTGGATTAAGAACCGGGGTGCGTGCAGTTGATGCTGATTCAACCGCGATTGTGTCTCCGGCAGATGGCGCGATTTCCCAACTGGGTAAAATTGAAAATGGCGATGTATTCCAAGCCAAAGGCCAGAAGTTTACGGTTGAAAACCTGATTGCTGATCCACAGCTGGCACAGCCATTCAAGAATGGTGAGTTTGCGACAGTGTATCTGTCACCACGTGACTATCACCGTGTCCATATGCCATTTTCCGGGACTCTGACTGAAACTTTATATGTACCGGGTGAACTGTTCTCAGTCAACCAGACCACGGCCGAAAATATTCCAGGCCTGTTTGCCCGTAATGAACGTATGGTATGTCTGTTTGATACCGAACTTGGTCGTATGGCAGTGGTTCTAGTTGGCGCGATGATTGTGGCTGGCATTGAAACTGTAGCGACTGGCAAAGTAAAACCCTCTGGCCGTATTGAGCTAAACCAGCATAATCTTTTCTTAGAAAAAGGTGCCGAGCTGGGCCGTTTTTACCTAGGTTCAACCGCTGTTATTCTGTTTGAAGAAAACAAGATGCAATGGGATGAGAGGTTTAAAGCCAATTCAACCGTATTGATGGGTGAGGCGCTAGGTCACACTATTTAAGTTCCCAAAGCCTCCCTTTTTTAAAGGGAGGTTGGAGGGATTAAATATTTGCTGACTCAGAATAAGTAGATCCCCCTCATTCCCCTTTTATTAAAGGGGGAGATTTTCTCTCCTTTTAGGAGAGGGAAAAAAAGCGCCATCTGGCGCTTTTTATATTTAAACCTTATCGTTTGACCACGATCGAATCAATACCACTATGCTGTAAGGTTTGCTGTGCAATAATCGCAGATTCTGCTGAATCATAAGGTCCAGACACGACACGATACCAAACCTTGCCATTTTCCACGCTGCGGACTACATCTGCAGATAAACCGTTGAGAATAATTTCTGCACGGCGGGCATCTGCCTGATCCGGGTCATCAAAACTACGAACTTGTAAAATATAGCTTGCAGAAGCAGGAGTTGGGGCTTCGGTTGCATCCAGACCTGGCTCAGTTGCTGTTTCTGATTCATCAACTTCAGGTCTTGGTGCCTCTACAATCACCACTGCTTCCTGATTTTTTGCTTCAGGAACCGCCTTTTCAGGAATCGGTGTCACTTGCTGCTGTGGCAACAGATCATAAAAACGGTAGTCTTTATTGGTATCTTCTTCTTGAGAATGCTCAGCCGTAGCCTGGTTTTTAGGTTTAACAGGTTCCCATGGCTTCCACAGCATGAGTGCCATTAAAAAACTTAACACGATTAAAATGATCACGAGTGTGCCGAGCCAGGTAGGAATAAGTGGCTTTTTGGGCTTATTCGGTCTTTCAGATACACCGCGCTGCGTTTTTCCAAACACTTGGGATTTCCTCTTATTTATCGGGGCAAATAGAAAAGGCATAACAGCAGTTATGCCCCTACTATAACTTCATCCTATGTGATCATGATAGAAAAGTCATTATCTAGATCACAAATCACACAGAATTTTAATTTATCTACATCTTCAAGCACATAGCTAACGTTACAAAATGTTTATTCAGCAGATAAACGGCAATGACTAGCATGCTTACTTTAAGCACAGCTCTCGCCTTGCGAGCATACAAAACAGTGTTTTGCTTACATGCTCACTTCGAGCAGAGCTCTTCGTCTTGCGTCAATGTAAAAGCAGTGCTTTACATTGACTCAGGCGCAGATACACCAAGCAGTTCCAGACCGTTACGCAGCACTTGGCGAACATTTACAGATAACAATAAACGTGCCTGAGTTAATTCTGCATCATCGCCCAGAACCTTGTTGTCGTTGTACCAGCCATGGAACAGCGCAGCCAGCTCTTTCAGGTAGTTACCAATCTGATGCGGTTCATAGCTGTTTGCAGCACGAACAACAATCTCTGGATAAGCTGCCAGTTTTGCCAGAATTTCAGTCTCCGCTTCCAGCTCAAGTTTGGCTGCCAGACCACGTGCAGTGGCTGCATCAAAGTTCACACCTGTAGAGGCTGCCTTTTCTAACATACGGCAGATCCGCGCATGCGCATACTGGATGTAATACACGGCATTGTCCTTGCTTTGAGATACGGCAAGATCAAGGTCGAAGTCAATGTGCTGTTCAGATTTACGCATGACATAGTAGAAACGCGCTGCATCATTACCGACTTCTTTACGCAGGTCACGTAAAGTCACGAACTGGCCTGAACGAGAGGACATCTGTACCATCTCGCCACCACGCCACAGGCTGACAAACTGAACCAGAAGTACAGTCAGTTTTTTCGAGTCATAGCCCAGAGCATCAATCGCGGCTTTTACACGTGCGATATAACCGTGGTGGTCTGAACCCCAGATATCTATAATATCGGTATAGCCACGTTGTAATTTGTTTAGGTGATACGCAATATCAGAGGCGAAATAAGTGGTTTGACCATTACGGCGTTTAACCACGCGGTCTTTTTCATCACCAAATTCAGTTGACTTGAACCAGATGTTGCCATCTTTTTCATACAGGAAGCCACGCTGATCTAGAGTTTGTAGCGCTTCATCAATTTTTTCAGTTAAAGTCGCTTCACTGAACCATTGATTGAAAGTCACCCCGAATTCACCGAGGTCATCTTTAATATCATCAAGAATGGCTTTTAACGCAGCCTGATGGAAGACGCGGTAACCTTCATTTAATAAAGTTTGTGAGTTAAAGATCAGGCCATCAATGTGTTTTTCTTTATCACCTGAAACAACCACTTTATTGCCTTCAGCATCCGATTCGGTAGCATACTGTACGTCTTCAGGGACATCTTTATAAACGTCTGCAACAGGGCGAACATAGATATCGCCGTCTTTATCAATAATGCTTTGTGCGATTTCTTTGACATAGTCACCTTGATAGGCATTTTTCGGGAACACCAGTTCCTGACCCGTCAACTCTAAATAACGTAAATAAGTTGAAGTCGCCAGAATATCCATCTGACGGCCAGCGTCATTGACATAATATTCACGGTCAACTTTGGCACCTGTCGCTTCAAGCAGATTTGCAACAGTCATACCATAAGCAGCGCCACGACCATGACCTACATGCAGGCTAGAAGTCGGGTTCGCAGAAACAAATTCAACCTGAACGCGTTTTTCCGCATTGGCCTGGGTACGACCATACGTTGCCTGTTGAGCCTGAATCTGATCCAGCACAGCAAAACGCTGGTCTGCATTTAAAAAGAAGTTAATAAAGCCTGGGCCTGCAATTTCTGCCTTGCTGATATCCGCCACTTCAGGCAGGGCAGCAAGGATTTTTTCTGCTAAATCACGCGGTTTCATACCCGCAGCTTTAGACGCGATCATGGCAATATTTGATGCAAAGTCACCGTGGCTGCGGTCTTTGGTACGCGTCAAATTACTTGTATTGTTCCAGTCAGATGGGAGTACGTTTTGTGCTTGTAAAGTTTGCACTGCATGATCGAGAGCTGCTTGGATTGCCGTATTCATAATCAGTCGAAAATAGATATCGCAGAAAAACAGCAAATATAGCAAATTTCCGACTCTTTAGGTAAAACCATTTATGGGGAATAAAAAATATACGATTAACAGCCTATGGTTTCTATCCGTCGGTCGGTCATCAATGAAGGATCACATGAGAAAGAGGAGAATAAATAAGTTGCAAACTTTGCTATAAAAAATGAATCATCCAGCAATCAAAATGGCCTATATTAGCCTGATTGAAACAATAGAAAGAGTCAGCATGGATTCAAAACAGCGCCCGACCATCATCGGCAATATTCCTAAACTTCCAGCCAAATGGGCCTTGGTCATTGTGCCTTTTATCTTGTCCTGCCTGATGAGTGGGATTATTTCCATGATCAACATGCTGCGCAATCTGGGCTGGATTGAAGGCTTCATGGCGCTCTGGTTTCATAACTGGATGATTTCCTGGGCAATTGCTTTTCCAATTGTGGTAACGCTTTTGCCTTTTGTACGCAAATTTGCCGGATTGCTGGTCGATATGTCAGGAAATCAGCCACCCAAATAATTGTTTTCTATCAATGAGAATTAAGAAAGAAGTTTTAGAAGGTAAAAAGCATTCGCTAACAGATAAGCTCTCTAACTAAAAACCAATTAAATCAGATGTTCGACTGCAGCACGGATGATTCCAAGGATCAGACCAATGCAAGCCCCGACCACGACACCATTAACCCGGATCATATGCAGGTCACCACCGACTTCATTTTCAATCTTGTCGATCATCTCGGTCGAATCCCATTCATGAATACGTTCACTGATAAAACGAATCACTTTCTCACTGTACTGGTCACTTAAGTCTACAGCGATACCACTGAGACGTTTATTCAGTAACTCACGCACTGAGGTATTTGAAATAATATTCTCACCGACTTGCTGAATGGCGACTCGTAGATTCTCCGCAATCCCCGAATCCGATTTTTGCAAATCCGCCTTGATGGCATCGCATAAAATGACCACTGCACCACTGATAAACTTCAGCACTTGTGGACTGTCGAGCAGGGCATCTTTAGTTTCATTCAGTCGCTGGCTAGCCATACTTTCAGAATCTGCCAATTGCTGCATCAGTTCTTGAGCAGTTTCTTCAATTTTAAGCCGCCAAGGATGGTCAGGATCTGCCAGCATGGCTTCCACCCGCTGAATTACTGAATCGATACTGCGTTGCTGAACATCAATACCGATCCAGCTGGCGCCTTTGGCTAGTCTCCAGACCCCCATTTCCTTGAATAAAGTGCGGGTCAGCTCACGAGTCTGTTCGGGATGTGAGGTCATCCAGGCATGCACCACATCCAGGCCGCGTTGCAGCACATCCTGATGGAAATCATTTTCTAAAACAGCGCGTAACATTTCGCTGGCCAAGGTATTGATCTGGGTATTTTTGACCCATTGCACACTGTTGCTCTGAATAAATCCGGCGATCTGTTCCTGCCCGACAAATTCAAATACTTTAGGTACAGTCTGCTGAATCACTTGTGTGACCTGAGCATTATTCTGTGGATTGGCCAGCCAGCGGCCGGCAGCCAGACTTAAATCGGTACTGGCCAGGCTGCGCTGCACGATTTGCGGAGAAAGGAAATTTTCCTGCACAAAACGACCCATAGATTCGGCAATCCGGGCTTTATTGCGTGGAATAATTTCAGTATGGTCACGTAAAAATTTTGGAATCGGCAGCCGACCAAAAGGATTGCGGAACAGCACGGTAATTGCATACCAGTCTGCCAAACCACCGACTACACCCGCCTCAGCAGAGAGCATCAGGATATGAATCAGCCAGACATATTCAGGCAGCAGTTTGGCAGTAATCATCAGCGCCAGCCAACCTAGTACTGCAACGACCAGTGCAATGGTCGCAAAACGTTTACTGCGTTGTAAGCTTGGTGACGGCTGCTCTTTCTGCATAAATCATCCTGTTATTGGGACGTGGCCGGCTGCGGTTGGAATACTTGGCCGGATGGACTTACTCCATATTTAGCGCCAAGTGATTGTAAAATCAAGCGGGCATCAAAAGCATCTTTCGGTTCCTGACCGGCTTTAAAGCACTCAATGGTATAAGCCACTTGAGCAGGATCTAAAGTAACAGTATAGGGCTGATCATAGAATGGATCAGACCAGAATCCTGGATAGCGGCGGGAATAACCATAAGGACGATAATAGCCATATGGATAGACACTAGGCGCTGGATAAACAATTGCCTGACGCGGTGGTTGCTGGGTACGGTTACTAGGATCGTTCAATACCTGGAAAAACTGGAAGCCATTTTGTACCGTAGTTTGAGCGGCTTTCAGCAGGGTGATTTCTTCGGCCGTACCGAAACTCATATTAGGTCGCGCCTGAAAACTGATGCGGTAGGTGTTGGCATTCAGTGGTGTAGTGCTGTACTGGCCGAGCTGTTCAAAGGTCAGCGGCTTGGACGGTGTCGTTGCACAGCCAGAAAGCAGGGCAGTGGTCGCAAGAACCAGGGCAATGACGGTTTTTTTCATCTTCGTTCTCCTGATAGGATGATCCAGCGAGTTACAGACCTCTAGAAGCTGCTATCTGGCTGGGTCAGGAAACTCAATTCTTCCTCGGTGGATTCACGGCCCAGAATCTGGTTGCGATGTGGGTAGCGTCCGAAACGGTCAATAATAATTTTATGCTTGATTTCATATTCGAGGTTTTCTGGATTGCCGAGGCGCTGAAATAATTTTAGCGCAAATTCATGTATTAATTTGGATTCGCTATGCATGAAAGGCATATAAAGGAAGGAACGTTGCTCCGGACTCAGCTGTTTGTCCAGATCCTGGCTGATGGCTTCCTGAGCCAGTGCCAAAGCCAGACTGTCTTGGGCAAAAGCACGCGGCGTATCCCGAAAAATATTCCGTGAAAACTGATCTAGAACAAGGATTTCTGCTAACCGGCCGTCAGCATTCTTACGCCATGACCATAGTTCAGCTCTACTCGCCTGTTCCAGAATATCGCTAAATTTTTCCTTCAAACTTTGGTCGAACTGGTCACTTTTGACAAACCAGTTGGGTTGAGTCTCAGGACTAAACCAGAAGTCTAAAATATCTTGATAATTCATAATGTTTACAATTTATGAGCATTTATTTGTCAATAAAATCACAAATTTCACATGTCTTATAGAGAAACTTTGTGTTAAAAATTTGCCTAACTAAAAATCAATGATTTGCTTGAAAACTAGGCAGGGCAGCATGTGCTGTCTGGAAATCGCGGTATACTAAGCTAAACCGATGATTCTATTTTAATAGTTACCCCCCATTAAGCGAGATTGTAATGAGTCAACCTGAATCGACTGCCCATGATGTATTACCGGAATGGGTAGATTCGTCGCTCATCAAAGGAATGCTGCGCGGTATCGAGCGTGAGAGCTTGCGTATGCAAAGCAATGGTTTCCTGTCACAGGAACCACATCCTCATGCCTTAGGTTCAGCTCTGACACATCCGCATATTACGACCGATTATTCTGAAGCCTTGATGGAGTTTATTACTCCACCAAAAGAGAGTATTACTGAAGCTCTCCACTACCTGACCGACATTCATGCTTTTGTACACCGTCATCTGAAAAATGATGAAAAGCTCTGGCCGATGTCCATGCCGTGCATGCTCGACAGCAAGGATGAGAATATTCCGTTGGCGCAATATGGCAGTTCCAATATTGGCTTATTTAAAACGCTGTATCGTCATGGTTTAGGCGTGCGTTATGGTCGCCGTATGCAGACCATTTCCGGGGTTCACTATAACCTGTCTTTCCCGGATCATTTCTTTATAGCTCTACAAGAACAGGAAACTGATGAAGAGCTACGCGCTTTAAGCCTGCAGGATTATCGCAGCCATCGCTATATGGGGCTGATCCGTAACTTTATTCGTTTAACGCCATTGGTGATTTTCCTGGTTGGTGCCAGTCCAGCCGTTTGCCAGTGTTTTATGACCGGACGTGATCACCACTTATTCCCGCTGGTGCGCGGTACTTTATATACGCCTTATTCAACTGCATTACGGATGGGGCGTTTTGGCTACCAGAATTCAGCACAGAAACAGCTGGGTATTCACTACAATAATCTGCAGGATTATCTGGAAGGTCTGCAAAAAGCGGTTAAAACACCGTACAAACAGTTTACCCGTCTGGGTCTGGATGATGCCAATGGTCAGCCGATCCAGATCAATGACCATGTGCTACAGATTGAAAATGAATACTACAGTCTGGTGCGTCCAAAGCAGGTACCTCAAGAAGGTGAAACTCCATCGCAAGCCTTGCAAAATCGCGGGATTGGCTATGTCGAGCTGCGTGCTGTCGATGTCAATCCGTATAGCGCGATCGGGATCAATGAAGATACTGCCGGCTTCCTGGAAGTAGTGGCACTGTACTGCTTATTGCAAGACAGCCCGGCGCTGCTGGATGCCGAACAGGAAATCATTGACCAGAATCAGGCAGAAGTGGTCAACCGTGGTCGTGCCTATAACGCTGCGATTATGGAAAATGGTCAGCGTTATATGATTGAAGACTGGTGTAATCTGCATTTGCAACGTATGCAGCCACTGGCCCAATTGCTCGATCAGGCTTATGAAACTGATTTATATAGCAACGCCATGCAAGCGATGCAGATCCGTGTCGATGAAGTTGATGCGACCTTGTCAGCCCTGATTGTCGGAGATATTCGTAGTCATAGCAGCATGTGGCAATTTGGCCAGCATTTGGCCCATCAGCATAGCAATCTCTATGAATCACATCGATTAAGCAAAGAAACACTTAAATATTTCAATGAATTGTCACAAAAGTCATTGCAGCAACAACAGCAGCTCGAGCAAGATAACACGATCAGTTTTACTGAATATTTAGCCCAATATCGATAATAAATAAGAGGATTAACCATGCAATGGGGTTATCGCTTCGTGAGTGGTGTGTTGTTTTTGGCATCTGTTGCCGGGATGGCATTTGCTTTGTATCTTGAGCATGGACAGGGCCTGAACCCTTGCCCATTGTGTGTGTTTCAACGAATCGGATTAATCGGACTGGGGATTATCTACCTGATTGCTTTGCTGCATAATCCGAAATCCAATGCCATGAAGCGTGGTTATGCTTTCTTAGGCTCGCTTAGTATCTTATGGTCAGTCGGTGTCGCTGCACGGCATGTCTGGTTACAGAATCTGCCCCCAGATCGAGTGCCGAGCTGTGGCCCAGGTCTGGATTACTGGTTGGAAACTTTGCCGATGAAATCGGTATTACAGCAGGTACTGAATGGGTCAGGTGAATGTGCTGCCATTGACTGGACGTTCCTGGGGCAATCTTTACCGGTCTGGTCATTGGTGTTCTTCAGTATCTTATTGCTGATCAGCCTGTGGCAATTATTCCGCAAATATCAGACTACGCCCGTCAAACGTCTAAGAGATAAATACTGATTTTCAAAATCTGAATCAAAAAAAGCCAGTCTACAGACTGGCTTTTTTTATTACTCTCTTAGAGGCGAACCAAATTTTTTACCTTCGATCAGGTCAGGGCAATGCCTTCAATACTGTCCAGATCGTTCACATATTCATGAATTTGCGTATAGGCTTCATCTTCCACACTTGGATAGAACCAGCGCACAATCTGTTCAGCTACCAGTGGATGATACTGAATTTCAAAATGATTTAGACCATAGAAAATCGCCTTATGCGCATCAGGTACTTTCAGGTCAAAACGCGGATGGGGATGTTCGCCCAAGGCACTTTTGACACTGACCAGATAATCGCCGATCACATTAAGCGTTTTGTTGGTATGGTGTTCAAACTCGATCGTACCTGCCACCAGATAGGCATCGATATGCGCAGGAATCGGTGCAGGTTTACGGTTATCGTCCATAAAGCCAATCCGTACCGGATTATATTCCCAGTCATCATCCCGGACACTGCCATGACGTAAGTCCAGAATCCCGTTACTGCGAATATTCACCACATGTCCCACAATTTTCACTAAAGGAAAATGTCCAATTTTTTCCTGCAAGCTAAAACCAAAACGTTCCAATACCGCACCATGATGCGGTGAACCTAGACAGACCAGATTTTCCACCATCGGGATCCAGTCATAGACATTCTGTTTGCCATAGAATAGGGCACTGCGTGACACCAGACCGCCCATACTGTGTCCGATCAGATCAATACTGGTAATTCCCGGATTACGTTTGACCAGATCTTGCAAGGTATTGGCCAGACTGCGGCCATTGGCTGAAATGCGGCGTCCGGTATTATAGTTCAGGTACAGCATGGTGTTATGGTCGCGCTGAGCCAGCAATTTTTCCCCAATACCCGGGTATTTACGAGTTGACCAGTCCAGATGGTTCATGCACAGACCATGCACAAATAGGGTAATGCGTCCGGTTAGCTCACCTTGTTGCAGAGAACCATAATGATCGTAAATAAGCATCGGCAAGGCGAGAGGATTCTGATATTTCAGCAGATAATCGCCAATAATCCCGTTCAGGGCACTGACCATAAAATGCATGGTCGGGGTCAGGGGTTTATTATGTAATTTGGGAAATCTTTCAATAATGCGGCGCAGTCCAGGCGCGATCAGGGTATTGCCATAATGAAAGATCATGTCATAAGACATTTGATACAGACGTACGATATAAGGAATATTCTGGAAAGTTTTGGAATTTTTTTCACTCAGCCCGAATACGCTCATTAAAATTTCACGCTGAATCGATTTAATCAGCTCCTGTACTACATCACTAAAGCGCATGGTGACCAATTGTGCCAGGCCTTCCAGGACATCTGCCTGGCTAAGCGGAGTTCGGTCCCATCGACAATAGGTTTCATGCAATGGCGTTAAACTTGGCATTTGATCCTATCCTTTATATGAGCCGTAGACATCTTTCTTTTTTGAGCACTTCACGGTATAAATTCTTTTTTCAGTATTCTTGATTCTCAATTTATTCGGAATACTCTTAAAATAGCGAGAATTGCATAACATTAAAGGCTTTTTTGTCAGACAATTTAAGCAATTAAGTTAAGTGGTTATAAAATGAAGTGTATTTCACACTTTTAAATTAAATTTTGACATTTTGTTTGTTTTTTATTGATTGCCGATGAATATCATTTACCTGCATGGGTTCAAGAGTAGTAGCAGCTCGATTAAAGGCCAGTTATTGGAACAATACTGTACCAAGTACCCGGATATTCAGGTGCATTTACCCGATTTGAACATGCCGCCGATGGCTGCAATTCAGAAGATTTCTAAATTGATCCAGTCGATGGATCAGGTGGCATTGGTCGGCAGTAGTCTTGGGGGATTCTATGCGACATATCTGGTCGCTCAAGCGCATGTGCCGGCTGTACTGATCAATCCGGCAATGCGACCATGGCAACTGTTTCGTGAACTGTATGACGATGAATTGCCCCTGCAGGTTCATCCGAACTGGTGCCTGAATGACGCAGATCTTGACCAGCTCGAAGCCATGGCGCTACCAACTGCGCAAGATGCAGACAAAACATTAGTGCTGTTACAACAAGGCGATGAAGTTTTGGATTATCGTGAAGCACATCGCTATTATAGTTCAGCTCGTCCACCTGCACTACTAATGACCGAGGCCAATGGCAGCCATGGTATGGATGATTTTGCGGAGAAAATTCCGCTGCTCTTACAGTTTTTATCCGACTGCATAAAAAAGGAAACCGAATAACGTGTCTCAATATACGGCTCAATCTCTTGAAGTTTTATCTGGTCTAGATCCGGTGCGTCGTCGTCCGGGCATGTATACCGATACCTCTCGTCCAAACCACTTGGCGCAGGAAGTGATTGATAATGCGGTCGATGAGGCACTCGCGGGGCATGCCAATAAAGTCACGGTCACGGTGTATAAGGATGGTTCATTATCAGTTGAAGATAATGGCCGTGGTATGCCTGTCGATATTCACCCAGAATATGGTCAGAGCGGGATTGAAATTATCCTGACCAAACTGCATGCCGGTGGTAAGTTCAGTACCGATAATTATCAATTTTCTGGCGGTCTGCACGGGGTGGGGATCTCGGTCGTCAACGCGCTTTCTAGCCGCGTGGAAGTTGAAGTTCAGCGTCACGGCAACCTGTATAAAATGGCCTTTGAAAATGGTGAACCGACTGCACCGTTAGAAGTGTTAGAAGGTAAGGCACCGAAACGTGCCACAGGGACAACTGTTCATTTCTGGCCGGAAACTAAATATTTCGATTCTCCAAAATTTGCACTTAAAGTCTTAAAACATAACTTAAAAGCCAAAGCAGTATTGGCCGCTGGTCTGCAAATTAACTATATCGACCAGATCAATGATGAAAAGATCACCTGGCAGTTTGAAAATGGTCTGGTCGACTATTTGATGGATGAGCTGGAAGACCGTGAAATCATTCCGGTCCCTGCTTTTGTGGCGACAGGTGATGCTGAGCGTGCCAGTGCAGAATTTGCCATCTGCTGGAATGTGGAAGGTGGAGAAAGTATTCAGGAATCCTACGTCAACCTGATTCCAACCGCACAAGGTGGTACTCACGTGAATGGCTTACGTTCTGGCGTGACCGATGCCATGCGTGAGTTCTGCGAACTGCGTAACCTGTTGCCACGGAATATGAAACTGTCTGCAGAAGATGTCTGGGACGGGGTGAACTACATCCTGTCACTGAAATTCCAGGAGCCACAATTCTCTGGTCAGACCAAGGAACGTTTATCCAGCCGTGAAGCTTCAGGCATTGTACAGAATATTGCCAAAGATGCGTTTGCACTGTGGCTGAACCAGAATTCAGACATCGCTATGCAACTGGCAGAAATGGCGATTTCCAAAGCAGGTCGTCGTCTAAAAGCGGCCAAGAAAGTTGAGCGTAAGAAAATTGTCGCTGGTCCAACTTTACCTGGGAAATTGTCAGATTGCGTCGGACATGATCTGGATCAGTCTGAACTGTTTATTGTGGAAGGGGACTCTGCGGGTGGTTCAGCCAAGCAGGCACGGGACAAGAATTTCCAGGCGATTATGCCGATTCGCGGGAAAATTTTAAATACCTGGGAAGTCTCTTCGGATGAAGTGCTGGCCTCTCAGGAAGTGCATAATATTGCAATCGCGATTGGCGTCGATCCAGGTTCAGATGACCTGTCTGAACTGCGTTATGGCAAGATCTGTATTCTTGCTGATGCCGACTCGGATGGCTTGCATATTGCGACTTTGTTATGTGCGCTGTTCGTAAAACACTTCCCGATTCTGGTCGAAGAAGGGCATCTGTTTGTGGCGATGCCACCACTATTCCGTATTGATGATGCTAAAGATGTGCACTATGCGCTGGATGAGGACGAGCTGGAAGACATCCTGAAGAAATGTAAAAGCAAGAACCCGCAAATCACCCGATTCAAAGGTTTGGGTGAAATGAATGCTAGCCAGCTTCGCGAAACGACTTTAGATCCAAATACTCGTCGTCTGGTGCAACTGGATCTGGATGATGTGCACCTGACTTCAGGTTTACTGGATAAACTGCTAGCAAAAAAACGCGCCAGTGACCGTAAAGACTGGTTGGAACAGAAAGGTAATCTGGCAGATATCGTTGTGTAAACTGATTTGCTGCTAATACCTATTAAAAAGCCCGCAATCGCGGGCTTTTTTAACAACTCCATTTAGGACTCAACTTTTAAATAATGCCCATCTGCATAGACATTATGTCCAAAGCCACAACCTGAACTGCCACTGTCCTGTTTTAAAATCACCTGCTGCCCCTGTTTAGGATCAAAAGCAAAATTGAGGTTAATTTTGCAATCATCTGATCGATAGGTCGTTTGATTTTTATTAACAGGCATTGTGGTTTTAAATTCACCTATATTTGGACCATAAATCATGCTATTTAGTCCCATATATAAGCCATTAAAATGAATCTGATAAGAATTTTTAATCCGTTTGACTTGAATGGTATTCCAGTGACCAAAGCCAGCATGCTGTATATAGATGCCAGCCAAGTTTTGAGTTTTTTGCGGGGGAGGAAGCTGTTTTAAATTAAATTGACTGCTTTTGGCCTGAGGAAAGACTGAAAACCAAGCCCGTGCCCATTGTGGCTTTCCTGATTTAAAATAGCTTAAGCCGACATTATTAAAAGCAGTGTTAATGGCATTTTCGGAAAAAGATACATCGCTATTTTCACTATGCATTGCACAAAAGGCAGACCAGGAAGCTTGCTGTTGAAATTGTCCTAGCGCATTTTGATACTGTTTCTGATCATAAAATTTTCTTCCCGAGTTGGCATAGCTTTTCACCTTGGCACATTCGGATCGGAGTTCAGTTTCAAAGTCTGAATTGGCGAAACTAAAACTATTCAGAGGGAGAATACTGATAAAGATAAGCCATTTATTCATAATTTTACTCAACTGACATTATTCTGGTTTTAATAGAAAATTTTATCTATCCGCAATTTTTCTAACAGATTATTGACCTGTTTATATTAAGTTTTACATAAAAAATAAAATATTTTGGTTTAGTTCAGGTTGAGTTGCATTAATACCAGATCGCGCCATTGTCCAAATTTCTGTCCAACTTCCGGCATATAACCGGTTTGTTTAAAGCCTAATTTCTCATGTAAGGCAATCGATGCCTGATTTTCATGGTCAATGGCACCGACCATAACATGGATTGTATTTTGCTGGGCATGTTCAATCAGCTTGAGCATCAGGGCTTTGCCCAGACCTTGCCCAATAAAATCTGCATGAAGAAAGACAGAATGTTCAACAGTGTGTTTAAAGCCCTGAATGGGCCGAAAAGTAGAATAATCCGCATAACCTGCAATTTGCTTGGATGCTGAATGTTCAGCCACCAATAAAGGAAATTGCTGAGCACTTAATTCACTTAGCATGTTCTGAAAATCCTGAATTGTCTTTGGTGTGCTATTCCAGGTTGAGGTTCCGTATAAGATTTCAGCATTGTAGATCGGGAGTAGATGTTCCAGATCTTGAATTTGAGCAGGACGAATAATAAAGCTCATAAGCAGATGCCAAAAAAGAAAGAGAATATCTAACCATAACCTGAATTTAGGCAATAAAAAAGCAGAACCGAAGTCCTGCTTTATTCATTCTAAAAACTTAGAAGTGGTATTTAACCAATGCGCTGACATCGTGTTGATCAACGTCAGTACCGAATTTGTTATTCCAAATAGAATGTTCAATACCGAGGTAAAGTTTAGTCTCAGGAGAGATATGCTTACCAACGTTCCATTTGTATTGTGAAGTCCAGTTCAATTCGCTTTTGTGATCAGGACCTTCAGCGGTTGACCAGTCCAGGAAAGCATCTGCCAGGAATTCTTCGCCACCAATTTTAAATGGAACTGCATAAGTGATCGTCATTTGATAATCATCTTTTTGCAGGTCATTGTCAGCTTTGTAGAAATTAATATTTGCATAGCTAGTATATGGAATATCAAGTGCAAAACCGATCCCGTATAGGTAGTTATTAAAGTCACTCGCACCGCTATTGCCCTCCCAAGTAGTCGCAATAAGTACGTCTTTAATTGGGCCAAGTTCAAGCTTTTGACCAGTGACTGCACCTAAACTTAAACGCGGTGCAACTTCGAAGTAAGTTTCATTACCGAAGTCATTATTGGTACGGTCAGCAAAGGCGAAGATATCACCATATTTTAAACCAGCTGCATATTCAGCAGTAATGGTTGATTGATCAATTTTTTCATTACCCGCTGCAAATGGTGCTTTATAGTTTTCACCATATAAAGCTGACAAACTAAAATCTTGCCAAACTGCTGCCTGAGTGAAAGCTGCTGTTGAAGCCAATGCACAAAGTGCCGCGATTTGTGTAAATTTCATTTAAATATCTCCCCCGAGAAAGCAGCTTAAGGATACAGATTAATAAGTAAAAATAAAGTCAAAATTGATCGCTGCCAGAAATATTTCATCGTCTTGAGCTGATGATAATTTGAGATATTGGGAGAAGAAGGTTTATAGGATATTTAAATGAAGTTAATTCTTTATATTTAAATTAATTTTAAGAATAGAGACTCAATTTTGAAGCTGGTTAAAGTAAAGACATAGATCCTCTATGAACAGGGCAAAGACTGCTTTAATTTTGGGAAAGTCATGTGAATAGTATTTCGATTGTCCCAAATCTGAAAGGTCAATCATGATCCGGTAAGTAGTTGTCACGATCGGTTGTCCTTTTGCTAAAAAAATCAAAATATCACTTGCATATTTTCAACAGAGGACCGATATTCGAAGTATAGGAACACGGTTCTGCAGACTCAAAAATGTGTTCATCATTCAATCTGGAGGGTTTTATCCAAAGTGATTTGAAGATGTGAAATGCAATATAAAACAGCAAGCTATACACGTGCCAAGATAAAAATTCTGCACTAAAAAGTTAAAATGATTTGAGGATGGTATTTTATGAACATTGAACTCCGTACCGATAAGAACATTCGCAATAGTGATCGTCTAATTACTTACGTTCGTACCGAATTAAATCAGGAATTCCAGCGCCACAGTGAGCGTATTACCCATTTCTCAGTGCATCTTAGCGATGAAAATGCCGCCAAAGGAGGCGATGACGATATTCGCTGCATGATCGAAGCACGTCCTGCCGGCTTGAAGCCAATTGTCGTGAACCATCATGGTCATAATGTTGATACTGCCATTCATGGTGCTATTGACCGTTTAAAGCGCAGTCTGGAACATGTGATTGAGAAAAAAGATAACGTACGTAGCGCTCCGCTAAAACTTGCGGAAGAAGATACAGGTACAGATCTAGAACAATAAATAATTCGCAGATGAAAAAGGCCCTACGGGGCTTTTTTCAATTTTAGATAAAATAAACGAATGAGAACAAAACAAATCCTGCTTTATTCGGCATAATAGTGAAAAACGAATTTGAAGTGAGCTCCATCATGTTAACTGCGCAACAACAGCTTTTTGTGCAAGCACTCGAAGAACTTAATCTGGGTCAGGTCAAACAGCTTTTGGCAGATGGACTTAACCCGAATTTTATTGATCTGGAAAAAGGTCCAGTCATTTCCATCTGGTCGGATGGTCTGTTCAAATGGTGGGAAGAAGTGTGCGAAGCTTATGAAGCGGGTAATCCATTAACTGCCGAAGAAAAACAGCAACGTCTGGATGTACATTTACAGATTCTGGAAGCGCTGATTCAGGCCAAAGTCAATTTGCATCTCTGGGATGCTGAAGAGGTTTATGGCCCGCTTTGGGATGCGGCCAGTGCAGCCTGTGTACCTGCAGTGCAGCGCCTATTAGAAGAAAAAGTCAATCCAAACAGCAAGGATGAAGAAGGTTTAACCATCCTGTCATCGATTAGTGATTTATTCTTTGATTGTGATTTTGATGAAATTAACTGGGCAGAAGCACTGGAAGAAGAAAAACAGACCCTAGAATTATTGCGTAGTCATGGCGCAAAAATGACCAAGGAATTACATTAAATTTTAAGAAAGAGCTCCAGCAAGATGAAGACAACTTTAAGAATATTGGGTTTGATGGCACTGATGGGTGTGAGTGCACAGCTTTGTGCAGCGGTAGAGTTTGACCGACCAGGTGAAGGTCTGGGCACCAGTACAGTTCCAGTGGGTCAGTTAGCTTGGGAACAGGGTTTACCGAGTTTCTCTTATAGTGAAGCGACTGAGGATGGAAGCAAGCTGAAAAAAACCACTTTAAGTGCCGACGTCTTGTTGCGTACCGGTTTGACTGATGATCTGGAATTACGTTTAGGCTGGGCCGGTCCGGCTTGGTCACAAACCAAGTTTAATGGCCAGACTGAAGAGGATGACGGTCTAGGCGATGTCAGTATTGGCCTGAAAAAAGCCATTGATCTGGATGATGAAAAACTCAGTATGGCGCTGATGGCTGAAGCCATTATTGCTACAGGTAATGCTAATTTTAGCAATGAAGAAGATATTTACAGTCTGAGCTCAGCAGTTGCTTATCAATATAATGATTTGGTGAATACTGCACTGACCATGCGTTATGAATGGCAGGATAGCAACTGGGCGATTACTGCGATTCCGACTTTAGGCTATCAGATTGCTGATCGCTGGTCAGGTTATTCAGAACTGATTTATCGCAAAGCCGAAAGTCAGGATAATGAATATGCGCTAGGCACTGGCGTTATGTATGCATTGAATGATCAGGTACAGCTTGATGCCAGTGTCGGGGTGGATCTGGAAGGTCAGAATAAAGGTTACTTCTCAGGCTTGGGCGTATCGTTCCTATTCTAAGCTGCTCTTATTTCGATATGACCAAAGTACTACGGTTTAAGATCGGGAGAAAAGTATTTTCTCCAGTCTTATTGGGCACAGTGTTGCTTAGCAATATTGCTCAGGCAGAAGCACCTTTGCTTTCGCCTGAGCAGGCTTTCCCTCTGAGTATCAGTTCAGTCACTCAGCAACAGGCTGAACTTAGCTGGGAAATTCCGCAAAACTATTATCTTTATCAGCATAAGGTAGAGCTAAAGCAGGGAAGTCAGCCGATGACCTTGCAATTACCACCTGCTGAAGATCTATATGATGAAAACTATGGTCATACCCAGGTTTATTATCAGCAATTAAAAGTTCAGATTCCGACACAGGCGGGTCAAACTTATCAGGTTAGCTGGCAAGGCTGTGCCAAAGACAGGCTTTGTTATCCTCCTCAAACCATTGAATTCAAGACTGACTTATCCGGTCTGGTGCAATCTGAATCTACTAGCTCGGGTAATAAAAGGTTACTGGATCTAAGCAGCTCTTCCTCGCAACACAACCGGATTATGGCAAATTCTGCTGATGATCTAGAATCAGGAAATACAGACAGCAAAATCGTCGAAGTCATTTCTACACGATCCAGCAGCGACTCGGCACAAGATCAGCAATGGTCTGCACGTCTCGCTGAAAGTTCGCTAGCTTATGGATTACTATTGTTTTTTGGCTTGGGCATTTTGCTGGCATTTACGCCATGCTCTTTGCCGATGCTGCCAATTCTGACTTCACTGATTGTTCGTGATAGCAAAGGCATCAAGGCTTGGATGATTGCCCTAAGCTTTGTAAGCAGTATGGCCACAGTCTATGCGGGACTGGGCTTGATCGCGTCTTCAGCCGGACTCAACTTTCAGCGCTGGTTACAGCAACCTGCCACCCTCATGGCATTTAGTGCACTATTTGTGGTATTTGCCCTCAACCTGTTTGGCCTGTTTGAAATTAAAATGCCACAGCGTCTGACACAGCGTCTGGACCGGGTTCAGGCGATGCAGCAAGGGGGAACTCTGGTCAGCGCTGCGGTTATGGGATCTGTTTCTGCCTTGCTGGTCGGGCCTTGTATGACGGCACCATTAGCTGGTGCATTACTGTTTATTTCCCAGACCCAGAACCAATGGCAAGGCGCAGTGTTGTTGTTTACGTTGGGTTTCGGTATGGGCACTCCGTTGCTGCTGGCCAGTATTATGGGAGCACGCATCCTGCCCCGAGCCGGGCACTGGATGAATCAGGTAAAAGTACTCTTTGCTTTCATCATGCTGGCTCTGGCGTTGTATTTTATTCGTCCGTTGATTTCAGAAGCTGCATTGCAGTGGTTGTCGCTAGGCTTGGGCTTAAGCTTTGTTGCCTATGTTCTGGCACGATTATTCTGGAAAAATACCGGACTGCGCTGGCTTTATATCATCTGTTTGGCTATCGCCGTGCCTTATATTACATATAGTCAGTATCAACATAGTCAGCGCTTTTTTGTTGAAACTGCCCAACAACAGGCGAGTTGGCATATAGCAAAAACAGCTACTGAATTTGAACAGTTACTGGCTACAGTACCGAAAGGGCAGAAGGTCATTATTGATGTCTATGCTGATTGGTGTGTGGCCTGTCAGCCGATTGAACATAAAGTATTAAAGGCAGCTGCTGTTCAGCAGGCCTTAGCCCCTTATTTTCTGATCAAGCTCGATCTTAGTCAGTATGATGCTACGCATCAGACTTTACTTAACCGATGGGAAATTCTGGGACCACCGACCTATTTATTTCTCGATACTCAGCAGCAGGAGATTCGCAGCTTACGTTTGACAGGTGCATTTAGTGGAGCAGAGTTATTGGCACAGCTAAAGCGTTTAGAACAACTCTAACATTCACTTTAAAACTTTTCTGGTACATGCTTTAAAATGAATAAAGCCGAAAATATCAGGCCGGTTGAACTTTTAGAGGTTCCAGATAAGATTTCACCTGATTCCGTCCATTGGCTTTGGCCTGATAAAGGGCCTGATCGGCCTGGCTCAGGAGTTGCTGCGGGCGTAATTCTGGTTTTGAAATAGCAATACCAAAGCTGGCAGTCACCGGAATTAACTGTCCTTCATCACTAAAAATCTGTAGTTGCTGGATCGCGCTTCGGCAACGCTCTGCAACCTGCTGAGCTTTTTCCAGGCTGGAATTATTCAGGACCAGAATAAATTCTTCACCACCGAACCGGCCCACCACATCACTTTCACGTAATTGCTGGTTCAGTACCGCACTGACTTGTACCAGTGTTTCATCGCCCTTGTGATGTCCATAGTAGTCATTGATCTTTTTAAAATGATCCAGATCCAGCAGCACCAGGGCATAGTTAAAAGTCGCATTACTATTTAACTGATCCAGACACTGATTAATGCTGCGGCGATTAAACAAGTTGGTCAAGGGATCAATCTGGCTGAGATGGTTAATCAGCTGTTCACGATAGCGCCATTGACTGAGTAAAATCTCAAATAAAATCATGCAGACAGCAAGAATCGGCAGGATAAAATACAGCATTGATAATAGCCAGAAGCTATTATGGAAAAACTGGTCCTGAATATTAAAGAGTGGTGAATAAGGCAGTTGTTGGTTAAAGCTTAAATAGGCACAAGTCACCAGAAACAGTGAGGCCGGAATCAGCATGCTATAGACCAGTCTCCGGTGAAACAGGACCAGTCCTACCGTCATCAGGCAGACATAGGCAATTGTGGCTACCGAACTAATCACGCCTACGATATACGTACGCATCCCGACACAGGGAAACCACAAAGATGCCCACTGCCAGATAGGGAAAATATTGTTCTATAAGCGCATTGCCCTGAAATTTATAACAGGGATATATCAAAAGAACCAGCGCCAGTAAAAACAGGCCATTCATGTGAACCTGGGAACGAACAACGTCAATATGGACATGCTGCCAGTATTGTGGATGTGAAAGGACAAACAGATCCCAACTTAGCCAGCTTATATATATGCCACAGCCAAGTGCCAGCATCAGGATACACTTTTTCAAAATCCCCCAGTTCATCACTACTTCATCTTCGATCAGATATTTCTTGAGTCGATGATTCTGGAATTTTTGTAATACTGCTGACATTCGCTTCATACAACAGGTCTGACCTTTATTGTTATTGCTAAGTTTTTAAAAGATGGAAAAATATTGCTTTAATTATTTACAGAAATACGACATAAAATTAATTCATTGATAATCAGTAATATTTATCAAAAATTAAAAAAAAGGAGAAAAATTAAGCTGGGAATTTATTGTTCTAAATACGCAATGAAGTGTTTTATTTAAACCCATTATTTCATTATTTAAAATTTATTAAGCTATGTCTATTCCCGAACAATGAACGGACCAAATTAAGCAATGAAAATTTTACAGATCGATTCCAGTATTTTAGGTGATGCCTCTATTTCCCGTCAGTTGACTCAAGCTATTGTGGGACAGCTTCAACAGAAACATGGTGAAGCAGTTGAGCTCGAATATCTGGACTTGGCTGCACAGCCGATTCCACATTTAACTGCTGAAATTTTGATGGGTCAGAATCTTGAGCAGGCGGCTTTAGGTGAACAGATTTTACAGCAGTACTTACAGGCGGATATCGTGGTAGTTGGGGCCGCTATGTATAACTTCGGCCTACCTTCTACCTTAAAAGCCTGGATTGACCGCATTAGTGTGGCAGGGCGTACTTTTAAATATACAGAAAATGGCCCAGTGGGTCTGGCAGGTGAAAAGAAAGTCTATATTGCCAGTAGCCGTGGTGGCGTTTATGGCGAACAAAGCCCAGTCGATTTCCAGGAAGCTTTCCTGAAAACTGTATTTAACTTTACTGGCGTAACTGATGTGCACGTGATTCGTGCTGAAGGCGTCAATATGGGCGATGCTGCGAAACAGCAGGCAATTGAAACGGCGATGGCGCAGGTAAGCCAGATCTAAAAAGCGATAGAAAATTAATGAACAAAAAGGTCAGCAATTGCTCACTGCTGTCCCATAGTT
>NZ_DDLD01000097.1:0-54626 GCF_002339435.1 Acinetobacter sp. UBA2581
ACTAACGCAAGAAGTCTAATTTATATCTTTCTAATTATAAATTTAATATTTTCAATTTCTAAAACATTTCTTTAATTAATTCTACAAAATAATTCATAAGATAATTGTTCTTACATAAGGTGAAAGGGTTTTCACGCTAAGCCCGAATATCTTACATAAGCAGACACCGCTCATACATGTGCAGAGAGTTTTATCCCCTATACTGAAATCAAGTTTTAGAAAATTAGAGGATTTTGTATGAAACAGTTTTCGAAAATTCTAATACTCATTACGATGGGCTTTTATGGTACTTCTACTATTGCAGCAGATGCTATTCCTTTGGAAGCTAAAGCTGCCGCAGAAGCACAAAAAGCTGCGCTAGAATATTCTGAAAATCAGAAGAATGATTCAGACTCAGACTGAAAACAAAATAAAGCCCACGAAGGGCTTTATTTACATACGGGAATCATTAGGAAAAGTTATTTTAATAACTCAATGATTGTCCTACTCCATAAACCATCAAGGTAATAAGGAATACGACCAATGCGGAGACAGCTAATTCTGCTTTAGTCATGTGTTTTTCCCTCATGGAGAGCTGTATATTATTTATACACTACATAAGCATAAAACCAAATAACAAAATATTACATAATCTTGAATATTTAAACTAAAGTAAAACACAATATAAGAGAGTAAAACTATAAATTAAACCTTAATTATCAATAAATATATTCTTAATTTTCATTTACTTAATGGATTTTATTTAAAAAATTAATAGATTATTTCTTTGAAATCATAAAATAATCTTTGTTTATAAAAAAATTTTCTATGTAATATATTGCCATTCCAAAATTTAAGCTTTTGAACTTAATGTCTTTTTAAGTTATTTCATAGCTTCTAATTTTACTATTTCATAATTTATTTTCCTTATTTGATATCAAATTAAAACTAAACAACTAATAAGTATTTTTAATTAATCAACAACTGCTATTTTATTTTCAATAAAATTCTCTTTTATCGTAAAGATATTTTTTATTATTTTTAAAACCTCAATATAAATTTAAAGATCCTAAATAGAAGGATCTTTAAATTTTAAATTACTACATAGATTTGAGTACTTCTAACTCGAAATCAAGCTCCATCATCTTTTCCAGATTTGGTACAATCGCATTCACCCAAGTGCCACTATTCCAGACTTTCAGAATTCCATTTTCTTCCTTATAGAATGCACAGTCCTGAGCTGATATATGATGAATAACCTGGGTTCCTTCTGGTATATTTCTCATACAAACCTCCACACATTTGGTTTATTTTTAATTTAGCAGAAGATTTGAATTTTTCGTTTACATTGCTTTATAGAGTTGTATTAATTGACTATTTAATAGATTAATCATGTAACTTTCATTTTGATATAAATTTTCTTACTTATCTTATCTAAAAATATTCAAATGATAAAAATAAAAAATCCCAACAATATATGTTGAGATTTTCTATTTATAATCAAATTAAACTAGCAGTAAATATAAGTAATGCTCAGGCTATAAAATCTCGTAAAATGTGTTGATTAATCACTTCATCAAAACTTAGATTCGAAAGATTTTGCTTGTTATGTTTGATGATTTTATAACAATAACTTGCTGCAATACCCATACTAATTAAAGTCAACAATTTCATTGTTCACCTCAAAATTAAAAATATTAGAAACTGTGAAATTAAAATATCAGCTTGTTTTGTAGTGGTCTAAGTCAATTTGGAAAGCTTTTTGTATGGTATGTAAATTCATCAAAGCCATTTCAGGTCTATAAAAATCATTATCAATTTTTTGCTTTGCCTTGAATTGCCTTATTTTCCCTTAACTAAATCGACAAGTGCAGTCGAAAATGTAGATTATCGATGATTAACATTCTTAAACGGAAGATCATATTTGAATACAAAAAGTACATCATTTTAAAGCGGCATGGTCGCAATCAAACGCAATCAAATTTGATGCAAAACATAAATTCGAGGAAGATAAATCAGAATCTGCTATGATAGCTTCCACTTAGTGGACTCTTTTATGTCTTCCCTTATCTCCTATTTATAAGTAAAGGAGTATTACAATGGGCAACATGACTGCCACATCAGAATTATTTTATATATTTTAGTAGGTTAAAGTGAAAATTGTCATTCTTAACAAGCCTTATGACGTCCTCTCCCAATTTCGTCCAGATGAAAAACATCAGACTATGGCGGATTTCGTAGACGATCCGGATCTGCGTATTGCCGGTCGTCTGGATATGGATTCTGAAGGTTTGATGTTCCTGACCGATCATGGTGGTTTAAACCAATATATTACTAATCCAGCCAGCAAAAAATTCAAAACTTATCTGGTTCAGGTCGATGGTGATATAACCGAAGAAGCTCTAGAACAGCTTCGTAAAGGCGTTGAACTGAATGACGGTATTACGCTGCCAGCCAAAGCAATTAAAGTCACTGAACCGGAATGGTTATGGGAACGCAATCCTCCTGTACGTTTCCGTGTTTCTGTTCCAACTTCATGGGTCGAAATTTCAATCTGTGAAGGTCGTAACCGTCAGGTTCGTCGTATGACTGCAGCAGTCGGCTTTCCTACCTTACGTTTGATCCGCACCAAAATCGGTTCGATTGATCTGGTTCAATTAGGTTTACAGCCAGGTGAAACTAAAGAAATTGAACCCCTACTTTATCCAGACTTTAAAGATGTGCCTGCTCAAGAACCTTACCGCTCGCGCTCTTATGTGAAAAAGCCGGGTGGTACCGGTGGTAAACCGATTAACAAGAAAGTAACGAAAGACGGCACCAAGAAAAAAACCGGTACACCGCGTATCTGGCAAATGGAAGAAGGTGAAAAACCACGTCGCAAGACTAATGGTACTACCCGTCCAAATACTAAGAGTCGTGGCCGTCGTACCCGTTAAGCCACTGCTCAGGTCGGGAAGATCAAACTAAAGACCACACCTTGAGGATGGTTATTCACCTGAACTTCCCCCTGATGCAACTGCATAATCGACTGCACAATCGCCAAGCCCAAACCACCCGTTTGGGCTTTTTGATGCCGGCTGCTTTCAATCTGGTAAAAACGTTCAAACAGATGGGCTAAATACTGCTCGGGGATCTGTACACCTGCTGTCAGCACATCAATCCGACAGCTATTTTCTGTAGTCATCGCCGTGATTCTGATCTCTCCATTTTCCTTTCCATACTGCACTGCGTTGCTGAGTAAATTGGCAAGCGCACGTTGCAGATATTCTGGATGCGCAGCTATATTCAGTTGAGCCGGAATATCCGTATAAATAGATATATTTTTTTCTTCTGCCAGAAGCTCAAAATATGCCAGCAAATCTTCTATGATCTGGCTCAGTTCTAGTGTCTGTTTTTCTATCTGATAATGACCATGTTCTACCCGGGCGATAAACAGCATGTTTTCAATCATCTGGGTCAGACGTTCATATTCTTCCAGATGAGAATACAGCAGATTTTCTAATTCATCGCGACTACGTGACTTCGACAAGGCAATCTGGGTTTGCCCCATCAAGTTATTCAGGGGCGTTCGTAATTCATGAGAAATATCTTCAGAAAATCGGACCAGCTGTTCATAGCCTTGCTGTATTCGGTCCAGCATGGCATTTATGGCCTCTGTTAGTTGCTGCACCTCAATAGTTCGGGATGGCAACTCGATGCGTTGATCCAGCTGCTGTACATTAATCTGCTGAGTGGCATAAATTAATTGACGCATGGATCGTAGCAGATAGTGTTCCATCAGCCAGGCTAACAAGGTGGATAAAATAATACCAAGCAGAGTGTAGATCACTAATTTTATCAGGTAATGCTTTAAAACCTGTTGCCCTGCTATGAGTTGCTTACCGGCAATCAGTTGATAAGTCTGTCCATTAAAGTCCACTTGCTTAAATGCCAAACGGGTCGTGGGTTGTTCAATTTTTATTATTTTGATAATTTAGCTTGGTGTGATAATCCAATAGAGGAATAGTAATATTTAAAGGATTAATATCAATTAATGTATTCTGCGCGTTTTTAAGGATCAGTAAGTTGTCTTCCTGTCCAAGCATATTCTCATAAAGCTCTGGATGTTCGATCAGCACCTGAAAGCTTTGCTGATCAGCCAGAAATATTTCAATCCTGGAAATCCGCAAGGCCAAAGCTTCATCCTGCTGTTGTTGCACTATCTGCTGCATATTGTGATAGGACACAATCCACCGATGCTTAGAAAAACGATACAGGAAATGAGGCCAAAAGCGATGCCGAGACGTGTGCCCAAATGCATTTTCATGCTTGCGCATCCAGCTTATAGCCCATACCACGTACCGTATGAATAAGTTTTGGACTGAAATGGTCATCAATTTTAGAACGTAATCGGCGTACAGCAACATCAACGACATTGGTATCGGTATTAAAATTAATATTCCAGACCAGTGAAGCAATTTGTGTCCGGGTTAACACTTCGGACTGGTGTTCCATCAGCAACTGCAAAAGTGCAAACTCTTTTTGGGTAAGCTCAATTTTTTGCTGGTCTCGAAATACTTCCCGGGTTAAACGATTCAGCTCTAAATTGGCCACTTGATACATTTCATGTTGTGTTTTGGGTACACCGCGCAGCAGACTCTTGATACGGGCCAAGAGTTCGATATAAGAGAAAGGCTTGATTAAATAGTCATCTGCACCTAGTTCCAATCCTTTGACCCGGTCAAGCACATGATCTTTGGCCGTCAGCATGAGTACGGGAACTTTAGAGAAAGTACGCAAAGTTTTGAGGACTTGCTAGCCGTCCAGGTCGGGCAGCATCACATCCAGCAATACCAGATCAATCTGTTGCTGTTCCAGCACCGATAAGGCATGCAGGCCATTACCTAGCTGTGTAGTCTGGTAGCCGGATTCATTTAAGCCTGTAGCCAAAAAGCCGGCAATTTTGGTTCCATCTTCTACAATTAAAATATGCATGGGCTGAGTTTAATCAATTTCATACAGCGCAAAGATTACAAATTGGTAATCTGATTGTCATCCATGGGCCTCAATTATTTGATTATGATCTTCTCAATTTCTATATGATTGAACATTATCATGATAAGCAGATTGAATCAGAGAAAAATATTGTTATATCTAGCGAGCTTGGCGATGGTCAGCTTAAGCCATGCTGAATTAAAAACGGCCTATATTATGGACTTGAACACAGCAAACCAACTTGCTGAGAATGTCATGCAAGCTTGTCAGAAAGCCAGCAAACCCGCTGCAGTCACGGTACTGGATCAAGGCGGCAATGTTCTGGCCAGTCAACGGTATGAATCTGTCGGAATTCACAATTTAACTGCATCACAGCGTAAAGCCTTTACTGCATACTCGACTAAGACAAGTACATTGGATTTTATGCGTCATGCACAAAAGAACCCGGATGCACAGAATTTAAATACCTTGGGTGAATTGTTATTACTGGGCGGCGGGGTGCCTGTGGTTTATAAAAACCAGCTCATTGGCGCTGTTGGTGTTGCAGGCTCTGGTGGCTCTGAACAGGATCATCAGTGTGCCGTACAAGGCATTCAACATACTTTAAAACAACTTTAATTTTATCCATCTATTGAATAGGATCAAACCCATGAAAAAAATTATTTTTGGTGCTCTTCTAGCGGTGACAGCAAGCTTTTCTTTTGCACAGAATCCTTTAAGTGTGCATGTGCTGAATCAGGAAACTGGGCTGCCTTCCGCCAATGTCGCGGTGATTTTGGAAGCTCAGCAAGGTGACAAGTGGATAAAACTGAATGAGTTAAAAACAGATGCTAATGGCCGTATTAAAGAGTTTTATCCTAAAGATACTGCTTTACAGAAAGGCATCTATAAAGTGACCTTCAAAACCGGTGACTGGTTTAAGGCCAATAATCAACGCACCTTCTTCCCTGAAGTGCCTGTGGTATTTACGATTGACGGTACTCTAGAGCACTATCATATTCCCTTATTACTGAGCTCTTATGGTTATTCAACCTATCGTGGCAACTAATCCTTATTATCTATAAGCGTCATTTTCATGGCGCTTTATTTTGATGTGTAAAACAGCTGCATTTTATCATTCATCTGGCTTTCGCTTGTTATTTATCTCCTGAAATGCTATTTATGATTCACATAATTATTATTTTTAAAATAAAGTGTATCTAAAAAGGAGTTTTGCAATGGATCAGCAAGTGAATCAAATGTTTAACCAGGACCGATTAATTCAGTATCTCGGTGCACATCTAATTTCCTATAACCACAATCATGCGAAGATTGAACTTAAAGTGACTGAACAACATTTACAGGGACATCAAACCTGTAACGGCGCTGTGATTTTTGCATTAGCTGATGCTGCATTTGCCATTGCCTGCAATACCGGCGAACACCCAGCAGTCGGCCAACATTGCGGGATTCATTATTTAAAACCAGCTTTGTTAGGTGATACCCTTATCGCCATAGCTGAACATAAGGCCAGTAGCGGTCGTAGTGGTATTTACGATATTCAGATCCTGAATCAGAAAGATCAAATCGTGGCTGAATTCCGTGGAACTTCACGACTGATCATTAAATAAATCATCTAAAAAACCCAATAAAAAACCGCTGTCTTAACAGCGGTTTTTTTAATAGCAACATTCTGATTAAGCTTTCAACCATTTCTCGGCTTTAGCTTGATCTTCAACTTTTAACTCAACCTCAGTCAGTTCAGAACCACCATTTTGAACTTCAAAAGTCATCAGCTCATCACGACGGAATGCATGGACAGTATACGTACCTTCCTGTTTCGCATATTTCTCGACAAGTTTCGTCGTTGCTTTAAGGCCATCAATCGCTACAATTACATCATTCGCTGAAAGGCCCGCTTTCACCCCTGCTCCATCACGACGTGCAGACTGAACCAGCACACCTTCAGGCTTATCTGCAAGTTTCAAACCAAATGGTAATGACTTGTCATTTTTCAGCGTATAGCTCACGCCAAATTCAGGTAGTAACTGATCTAAAGGCAATTCATCTGTGGTATTGATCAAATGATTGATCTGTTCTAACCAGTTATCACCTGTCAATTCCTGACATAACTCAAAGATAGTCCGTTCATTGACCTGAATGCCATTTTGCGTATTTTCATAAAGCTTACGCATCAAAGCGTCCAGACTTGAGCCACGCAGACGGAGACCTAGATCAAGACACAATGCGACTAAACAGCCTTTATTGTAGTAGCTTGTACCGGCATTGTTTGAGTTTTCATCCTGACGATAGAATTTCACCCAGGCATCAAAGCTAGACTCAGATACTGACTGGATAAAACGTCCCGGGTTTTGCAAATAGCGATCAATCTGCGCTTTCAGCAATGCAATATAAGATTCCTGATTGATCACACCACTACGTAGCAGAATCAGGTCGTCATAATAAGACGTAAACCCTTCAAAGATCCAAAGCAAAGAGGTATAGCCTTCTTTGTTCAGGTCATAATTCACGAAGTTTTCTGGACGAATAAATTTAACTAACCATGAATGGAAATACTCATGACTACATAGACCAAGGAAACGCTGATAATCTTTCGATGGCTCTTCAGGCTCATCTGCTTTAGGAAAGTCATCACGCGGTGTAATCAGACTGGTTGAGTTCGGATGCTCCAGACCACCATAGCTGTTACCGGTTGCCATAGTCATAAAGGTATAATCATTGAATGGTGCAGAACCGAACATGGAAATTTCTGTCGCACAGATTTTCTCAATATCCTGCTTCATACGCTGTTCATTCATCGCATGTTTGCCTGACACCACAAACTCATGCGGAATGCCATTGGCTTCAAAACTGAAACGGGTCTGCTCTGCCAGTTCAAACGGTGCATCAATCAGTTCAGCATAGTTTTTTGCTTTTAAGGTATAGCGACCTTTGACCAGACTTTTGGCCTGCATACCCGTCGCAAGCTGGAAATGTTTCAGCTCATCCGGCAGGAATACTTCAACTTCAATTTCTTTACGTTCCTGACCTTCCAGCCCCAAACATGCACAAGCCGGGTTCACATAGAGACGGTTTTGATCCACATATGCACCACGAACAGACAGGTCATACGCGTAGACATCGTATTCCACAGTAATCAGTTCATGATCCGTATTGAATAAACGCCATTTATTCTTTTCAAACTTCTGGATTTGTAGCTGGCGTCCATCCTCATCATAAGCCTTGACCGCCTCAATATGCTTTGAGAACTCACGAATCAAGTAACTGCCCGGAATCCAGGTCGGTAAAGAAAGGACTTGCGTTGGGTCTGCTAAAAAGCGAAGAGTTACGTGAATAAGGTGCTGACGATAATCGTCAAATTCGATTTGATAATGCAACATAATGGGCGATATAAAATACAAATAAATGAGTTATAGCTTAGCTTAGCATTTTTTAGGCCAGTATTGCTTAGCTGTCGCATTTGTCTACATTTCTGACTAGCTATCCTTTAAAAAAAGGCATAGCATGCGTGAAAATTAAATCGTTCATCGACCGGTTGGTTATTAAGGAACATCTTTGAAATACATCATCTCACTGCTTGCAGTTCTCAGCCTGTTTGTGCCTGCAATTTCATATGCTGCCCTTCTGAATATTTTGCCTGAAAGCGTTGAAGCAGAAGCCTGGACCATTCTTGACTCACAATCAGGTCAGGTCATTGCCGAACACAATGCCGATGTTCAACGTGCACCTGCTTCCCTCACCAAAATGATGGTCGCTTATATTGCACTCAAGGAAATTCAGGCAGGTAAATTGGATAAAAGTGAAGTATTAACTGCAACGCCGATTGTGAAAACAGTGATGTGGGATGAGTCACAAATGTACCTGAAAGAAGGTGAGCAGATTTCGATTGATCAGCTTCTAGCAGGCCTGATTATCATGTCGGCGAATGATGCTGCTGTGACATTGGCAGAAAAAATTTCAGGTGATATTCCAAGCTTTGTCGAGCGAATGAATCGGGAAGCAAAAGCTTTGGGCATGGTACATACCCATTTCCAGAATCCGGCCGGCATTACCATGCCTGAGCACTATTCTACTGTAGCCGATCTGGCGCGTTTGTCGGCAGCTGTGGTCAACCAGACTCCAGACTATCTGTATTATTCCAAGCAGCCAAGTTTTAGCTATAACAACCATTTTCACCGCGCCACTAACCGCGTGTTGCAAGTGGACCCAAGCGTGGACGGTTTAAAAACGGGCTTCACTCGCGCAGCCGGCTATAACCTGGCGCTTACCGCCAATCGTCCGACTTATGATATGGAACTGCCCCATCGTCGTTTGATTGTGGTAGTTCTAGGGACTAAAAGTGCTGCCAAACGTGCTGAAGTGTCGCATAAGTTGATGAATCTGGCGTATACCTATACTCGTAATGAAGTCGCCATTAAAGACAAACAGTTACTGGCTGAATTACCGGTGATCAAATCGACTTTAAAAATGTTTAAGGTAGAGACCAAACAGCCGCAGATTATTACGACCTCTTTATATGATCAGAATTATGCCATTGACCTGAACCAGTTCGATCAAAACCATCAACGAGTGATGTTGAATACAGGTGATGGTGTAATGCAAAGCATTGAACCGCTACATGAAACCCAGACCCATATTAATGTAGAAATGAATGCTTCTGAACTGATTGCACCTATGGCCAAAGTGATGCCATTGGCGACGATTCATGTCTATCAGAATAATCAGCTTATTCGTACCATCCAGATTGAAGATATGGTTGAGCTTGAAGAAGCAGGTTTCTTCCAGAAATTCTTAAGCTGGTTATCCAGCTTCTTTGGCATCTTTGCAGAAAGTGCACCAAGTGCCAAACTCTATCCAATCCAGAAATAAGCGCTGAATACAGTTAGAAGGCCTCTCATTTGTCTTCTAACTCCCTCCATAGATTTCTTCCTTTCCTCTCGTCAATTTTACCTCCCCTGACATAATTGCTACGTTTTGTAATTTGTATAACAATTCTAATCAAGACGGCCTGCTGCCCATGCCATAGTATATTTGGTCTAAATTTCTCTTATTTTTATTAGAAAAATAAATAGGTTAATAATATATGACAGCACATCGAATCGTAATTGTAGGTGGTGGCGCAGGTGGATTGGAGCTGGCTACTCAATTGGGCGAAACCTTAGGCAAGAGTGGCAAAGCACATATCACCCTAGTAGATCAGAAACTGACGCATATCTGGAAACCCTTATTGCATGAAATTGCTGCAGGTACGCTTAATCCGCATGCAGAAGAAACCAATTATTTTAGTCATGCTGCAGCTCATCATTATCACTTTGTGCTGGGAACATTTATTGATCTGGATCGTGAGGCTAAAGAAATTATTCTGGAAACAGATTATTTTTCTAAAAAAGCTCAGCCTAAACAGAAGAAACAGATCAGCTATGACACGCTAGTGTTAGCACTAGGTTCCACTTCCAATGATTTTAATACGGAAGGTGTTGCCCAATACTGTCATTTTCTCGACAGCCGCCAGCAGGCCGATGTCTTCCAGCAGGATCTGCTACATCTTTATCTCAATGCTCAAAATCAAACCTCTTCCCGTGAGCTTAAAATTGCCATCATTGGGGCTGGTGCGACTGGTGTAGAACTGGCTGCCGAGCTGGTGATCGCCAAACAAAACTTTTTTAAATATGGTCTGAACAAAATTGATCCAAATAAAGTCAAAATCACTTTGATTGAAGCCGCTGATCGGATCTTACCTGCACTGTCTGAGAAAATGGCTGAACACACCATGGAGCAACTCGATCGTCTAGGTATTGAGGTATTAACCAGTCATAGGGTCGCTAAAGTCGATGAAGACCAGATTTACTTTGCTGATGATTCAAGCCTCGAAGCAGAAATTAAAGTCTGGGCTGCTGGAATTAAAGCACCTGAAGTTCTGGCAAAACTTAAAGAGCTGGAAAAAGACAACATTAATCGCCTAAAAGTTTATGCAACTCTGCAAACTCTGTCAGACCCGGATATTTTCGTTTTTGGTGATTGTGCTCACTGTCAGCCTGAAGCAGATCAACCAGCTTTAGGCCCTCGTGCACAGGTCGCCAGCCAGCAGGCCGCTTTTCTGGTCAGAGCCTTAAAAGCACGCATTAATGGCGAAAGCTATTTACCGATGTTCAAGTTTTCTGACAAAGGCTCATTAGTGTCTTTAAGTCAAAACAGTGCTGTCGGTGAATTATTGGGTCAGGTCAATGTTCAAGGCTTTGTCGCGAAATCCATGTATGTATCCCTGTACCGGATTCATCAGGCCACCATTCATGGCTATGCCCATGCTGGCCTGTTAACTGCCAAAGACTTTGTTACACGAAAAATTGCACCCAAGCTGAAATTGCATTGAAATTGTAAATATTGTCCTCATATATGAAAAAATCATCATTAAACATGTCAAATTGCATTTTTTTGCTATTTTTAGTCTACAAAAATACAATTTCACTTTATGATGTACCCTTAAAAAATTGAATGGATCAATTAATATGACTGCTATTGCAAATAACCTCGTGGTTTCTTTCCACTACACATTGACTAACGCAGAGGGCGAAACTCTCGACAAATCTCAAGGTGAACCACTTGCCTATTTGCACGGTGCAGGTAACATCATCCCTGGTTTAGAAAAAGCTTTAGAAGGCAAAACTGTTGGTGAAAAATTCACTGTAAATGTTCCTGCTGCTGAAGGTTATGGCGAATATAACCCAGAGCTAGTGCAAGAAGTGCCTAAACAAATGTTCCAAGGCGTAGACAACATCCAGGCAGGCATGCAGTTCCAAGCACAAACTGATGACGGCGTTCAAATCGTAACTGTTAAAGCAGTTGAAGGTGACAACGTAGTTGTTGATGCTAACTTCCCGCTTGCTGGTCAAGATTTAACTTTCGAAGTTGAAATCGTGTCTATCCGTGAACCTTCTCAAGAAGAACTTGATCACGGTCACGTACACGGTGCAGGTGGTCACCACCACTAAGACTTCCCGGTCTTTAGTATAAAAAGGCAAAGTGAAAACTTTGCCTTTTTTATTGCCTTAAGATTTTAAATATAAAAAAGCAGGACTACTACCCTGCTTTTCATCATTAAAATCGCGAATCACTCAAATTACGCAATCATTAACGTTTGTTATAGATCTGCATTGCTGCTGGCAGATTTTGACGCATTGCTGCGATACGTTGACTGTTCGATGGGTGAGTAGACAGGAAAGTCACGCCAGTGCTACCACCTTCAAGCTTGTTCATTTTTTCCCAAAGAGTAATCGCTGCATTCGGATTATAGCCAGCACGCGCCATTAAGGTTAAACCACCTTGGTCCGCACGACTTTCCAGGTTACGTGAGTAAGGCAAGCCGATACCAATCTGGCTACCCAATTGTGCTACTGCAGCACCACCTTGTCCTACGCCCGCTGCATTTAAACCAATACCCAATGCCAGATCAGTCAGGGCTTGTGCACCAAGTTTCTGTTTCGCATGCTCTTCCAGGGCATGGACCATTTCATGACCCATAATGGCTGCAATTTCAGCATCGGTCAGATTCAGCTTGTTCACGATACCGGTATAGAACACCACTTTACCACCAGGTGCCACAAAAGCGTTGACCTGATCAGATTTCAATACAGCCAACTGCCATTGGAATGCAGTACCTGTCTGGTTCAGCTGGTTGGCATAAGGTTTTAAACGGTTAAAAACAGCATTAATACGACTATATGTCGCTGAACTGGTATCCAGCTGGCCTTTCGCTTTAGCGTCTGCCACCATGGCATTGTAGCTTTGGCTGGCTGAAGCATTTAAAGTCGCTGTATCTGCACCTGCAATATCGGCAATAGTTGTACAACCAGACAAAGTAATGGCTGCGGCTGCACCCATACCTAACAAGAATTTATTTTTCATTATAGTGACTCCACCATAAGCAAAAGGTTAATTTACATTGTAAAAAATTATAAGTTAAAGGCCGGAGCAACTAAATGTACAATTACTTCATCTTGTTATATTTTATGTAATTTTAACCCCAATACTGTATCGCAAGCCAATAAATCAGACAGACAATATTTAAACCTAAATATAAATGACACAAAGGTTTAATTTTTTCTTCTAAAATTTCACTTTTACGCTTAAAAAATAGAAAAGCATTCTGCAGCAAGATGACCGGTACCAATACACAGGCAATGATCACGCTCAAGCCAATGAATGCCCCACAAATAATGTCAGGATCCTGAGTTTGGGCACGGATGATCAGCATCGCAATGGTCGGTGCGCCACCCATCGCGAATAACAAGGAATAGAACATCGTTCCCGATATATTTTTATGCATCCTGCATACTCATATTTTATTTTGTTTTATTCTAACAAGCGCTATGCCACTGCACAGCACTTGCCGTTAAGACTTTAGTCCTGAATTTCGAAATTATTTCTTAGTCTTGTATACCGTCATCGCTTCAGGCATCAGCTGTTGCAAGGCTGCAATTCGGTCATCATTCGTTGGATGCGTAGAAGTAAATTTATTCAGGACACTATTACCACGGCTGTCTTGTGCATTCATTTTTTGCCACAACGTAATCGCTGCATTCGGGTTATAGCCTGCTCGTGCCATTAGCATGAGACCGCCTTTATCGGCACGGCTTTCCAGATTACGTGAGAACGGCAAGCCCACACCAAATTGAGCCCCTATATCCAGCAGTAGCCCACCATAACCACCAGCAGACTGCCCGACGTACTTGCTACCGATACTTACTGCCAGATCAGTAAGTGCTTGCCTTGCGCTCCTACCTTATTCTTAGAATGTTCCTCAAGCGCATGTACCATTTCATGCCCCATGATGGCAGCAACTTCATCATCTGTGAGTTTTAGTGTATCGACAATGCCCGTATAGAACACCACCTTGCCACCTGGTGCAACATAAGCATTAATCTCGTTGGATTTAATCACCGCCACTTGCCAGTCAAACTTCTGACCAGTCTGATTCAGTTGATCTGCATACGGCTTCATTTTCAGAAAAACCCGATTTACTTTTTTATAGGTGGCAGAAGTCATATCCAGAATCTGTTTCTGCTTGGCCTCTGTCAGCATCTGATTATAGCTTTGTGCTGCACTCAGATTTAATGTGGCTGAATCAGCCCCCATCAGATCTGCAACCGTAGTACACCCCGTTAATGTGGTCGCAATGACCATCCCCACCAATAATTTTTTATATTTCATGACCTTCTCAAATATATAAGGTCAAAACATCATAAAGAATCCAAACAGGTTTTCAATCATTTTTATAAGTTCGTTCAAATAAAAAAACCCTGTGAAATCACAGGGTTTTTATCATTTTTAGCTTAAGCGATTAAGCATCAAACGGATGGCGAAGAATAATGGTTTCTTCACGGTCTGGGCCAGTTGAAATGATGTCGATTGGACATTCAATCAATTGTTCAAGACGTTTCACATAGTTAATCGCCGCTTGTGGCAATTGATCTAGTGATTTCGCCCCAAAAGTAGATTCTTTCCAGCCTGGCATAGTTTCGTAGATCGGTTTTAAAGTTTCGAATGCAAGCGCATCAGAAGAACCAACACAGCCAGAATCAGCAGCTTCGTAACCTACACAGATTTTCACTTCTTCTAAACCGTCAAGAACGTCAAGTTTAGTCAAGCAAATACCAGACAGTGAGTTCACTTCTACTGAACGACGCAGGATTTCAGCATCGAACCAACCACAACGGCGTTGACGGCCAGTAGACGCACCAAATTCTGAACCTACAGTACCCAGGTGTTTACCAATTGCATCACCTGTATCTGTTGCAGCGTCATACACCAACTCAGTTGGGAATGGACCTGAACCTACACGAGTGGTATATGCTTTAGTAATACCAAGAACATAGTCAAGGTGTAATGGACCAAGACCTGAACCTGAACTTACGCCACCAGCAGTTGTGTTTGAAGAAGTCACGTACGGGTATGTACCGTGGTCAACGTCAAGCAATGAACCTTGCGCACCTTCGAACATGATTTTCTTGCCAGCTTTACGGTAAGCGTGAAGTTCACCAGTTACGTCCATAACCATAGGCTCGATCACTTTGCGCCATTCGTCGCAAAGCGCAAGTACGTCTTCAACTTTAACTGCTTCAACACCGAAGAATTGAGTCAATTGGAAGTTGTGGTATTCAAGCAATTCTTCAAGCTGAGCTTTCAGATGTTCGCCACCACGCACCAGGTCAGCAACACGGATTGCACGACGCGCCACTTTATCTTCATAAGCAGGCCCGATCCCACGACCAGTTGTACCAATTTTCGCATTACCACGTTTTTTCTCACGAGCTTGGTCAAGTGCGATGTGGTGCGGAAGAATCAATGGACAGTTTGGAGAAATGCGTAGACGTTCACGTACTGGCACGCCTTCTTTTTCAAGAATATCCATCTCTTTGATGAGCGCTTCAGGTGAAAGAACCACACCATTACCAATTAAGCACAATACGTTTTCACGTAAAATACCTGATGGAATGAGGTGTAATACAGTTTTCTTACCACCAACCACGAGAGTATGACCTGCGTTATGTCCGCCTTGATAACGAACTACTGCAGCCGCTTGATCTGTGAGCAGGTCGACGATCTTACCCTTACCTTCGTCGCCCCATTGGGTACCAAGTACCACAACATTCTTGCCCATAATAGCCTCATTACATCATGCTGTTAAAGTTGAAAGTCCCACTCAGCGACATGAACACTGAGTAAAACAATTAAAGCGATTAAATCGTTTTGATGGTCCACTCACCGTCCACATTCACCAGCTGGTGAGTTGCATACGGTACCGAGTTTAAATCATCATTACCTAATAACTGAATTACACTTAAGCCTTGTGCACGGGTTGCCTGAATCGCATTTAATAATGCAGCATCTGTACCCTTTGGTGCTACCACAACTTTAGCTGTAGCAAACTTGCCTGCACTTAAAGCATATAAGTCACAGGAGAAACCGGTTGCCGGACGTGCACGACCGAAATGCTCACCAATACCATCATAACGGCCACCTTGTGCCAGTGCAGCAGCACGGTTCGGTGCATAAACGGCATACATCAGGCCGGTGTGATAATGGTATGAACGTAACTCGACGACATCAATCCCAATATGCAGATTCGGCCAACGTGCCTGAACTTCATTTTTGGTGGTTTGCAGTGCATCAAATGCCTGTTTGAAGGCTGGATTTTCTAATACTTCAGTACTTAAATTCGTTTTTAAGGCATCCAGGTCACTTGCAAAACGGCCAAGCGTATAGAAGTCTGATCCAAACTTAAGATTTGCAGTAAATTCAGCCAGTTCTGGCAATGCTTTACGTTGATAAAGATCAGACAATTGGCGTTCGGTTGCTTTACTTAAACCGGCTTGTACAATCAGACTACGGAACAGCCCCACATGACCTAAGTCAAGGTGGATACTGTCGGCCAGACCTGCTTCCTGAATCAGGCTGATCATCAGGTCAACCATTTCCACGTCAGCATCAATGCTGTCAGAACCAAATAATTCTGCACCCAATTGCAATGGTGCACGTGTGGTATTAAATCCTTGAGGTTTCGTATGTAAAACCGTACCCGCATAACAATAACGAGCCACACCTTCCACTGGATGTACATGCGCATCGATACGAGCCACTTGTGGTGTCATATCGGCACGCACACCAAGCAAACGGCCAGACAGCTGATCGATCACTTTAAAAGTGGCTAAGTCTAAATCCTGATTCGATTCTGAGAGAGAAGATAGAGATTCAATGTATTCAATAAATGGCGTGTACACCAGCTGATAACCTCGAGATGCGAGGAAATCCAGTGATTGACGGCGCAGGCTTTCGATGACTTGCGCTTGTTCTGGTAATACATCAGCTACACCATCAGGTAATAACCATGTCTCTGAAATGGGCATGTTGTAAACCTAAATTCTTGTCAGCGCGGAATAAACCGCATAAAAAAATCGGGAGCACACCCGATTTCTCCTAGTCTAGCACGATCGTTTAGGCTGTGCATCGCAATTTTGATAATTTTCTCTGACTGAACAAAGGACTTAGATAGATAAACCAAATCATCTCCCTCTTATCAAGAGAAAATAGGCTGAATAAAATTTAATAACCAACATATCAAATTGATTTTCTAATATATTTCCCCAACCAAAACAATGACGAAAAATTTATTCTTGATTCAATCCTCATCTATCCAAGGGTAAAAATTTATAAAATATCAGTACTAGATGCTTAAAAATAATCCTATACAAAAACCCAATGTGGAGACTTAAATGACCAAGAAAACAGCATCATTCTGGTAGAGTTTAAAGGGACTGCAAAGACTCCGGTATTTCTTATAAACTTTCTTTCTCCTTCTAGAATAAAACCCGATCATCTCATGCCTCCCTTTCAGCCACGTATAACGCCTTCTGATGCCACTCCTCTGAGTGAGTTTCAGCGTGGTGTGAAAGACTGCATACCTTTATTATTGGGTGTAATTCCTCTGGCACTGGTCTTGGGTGCAACAGCAGCACAAAAAGATTTTAGCCTGCTTGAGTTTCCCTTGCTGACCGGGCTGAACTTTGCGGGTGGTTCCGAGTTTGCAGTTTTAGAAGCTTGGACTGATTCACCGCATCTTCTTACCTTGATCTTTATTACTTTTCTCATTAACAGCCGCTATATTCTGCTCGGTGCCAGTCTGGTGCCTTATTTAAGACATCATCCAAATCGAAAAGTCTTTCCGGCATTATTCTTTATGGTCGATGAAAGCTGGGCCTTAAGCCTGACAGATGCACAGCTTCGACTGGCATAGTTTGGATATCAACATGCTTTTAGTCTGCCTTATTATGCCGGGCTATGTATTGTTCTTTATCTGGCTTGGGTCGGCTTTACCACTTTAGGTGCTTTGGTTGGGCCGGTGTTAAGAGATATTCACTATTTTGGTTTTGATATGGCTTTCCCAGCCATTATGCTGATCTTACTGAAAGGTATGTGGAAAGGTTTTACTGAAGCCAGACCTTGGCTAATCAGTTTAATTTTTGCTGCTCTGACTTATAGCTATCTGCCAGGCAACTGGTATGTGCTGATTGGTGCGCTTGCTGGCATTGCCGCTGCCTTCTGGCTAATTCAGGAGAATGAAGCATGATCCAGATGAGCACTTTTATCGCAATCTTATTGGTGGCGCTAACGACTTACTGCACCCGGATACTTGGCTATGTCCTACTCAAAAATAAAACTTTGAGCAAACGTCAGCGTAAAATTCTGGAAGTGATTCCAGGCTGTGTACTGATTTCGATGATCACCCCATATTTTTTACGAGATGATCCGGCTGATCTGGTAGCCATAATGGTGACACTATTCGTTGCATCACGCTTTGGCATGCTGCCGACCATTTTGATTAGCATGGCCTCGGCAGCTATTTTAAGAACCTTACTGGTTTAAATCCTTTATATAAGGCTAAACCAGCATGAAAAGGTCTTATGACTTTGGTTCTATTACTTTAGCGAGCAGATTTACCAGTTCTGCATTTTGCAGCTCAACTTTTTGCAGTTTAGCCGTAGTCTGATCCAGTACTTCCTGCTGAACATGCATTTTTTTCGCCAGATCCTGCATAATTTCCAAGGTCTTTTTTAAATTTTCTTCCAGATACGCCACTTTTTCCTCAACTGGCACGCCTTCCACACTTTGTGAACTCTCATTATTATTAAATTGCAGCCAGATCAAAAAAATCACAGCCAAGGTCAGTAATATTATAAATCCCCAGATCAACATCATGTGCTTGCTCTTATTCCATTTAATTATCTTTATCTTAACGAAAAAATATCCAGATCACAGAAATATTCGGCATAAATCCAGAGCTTTTCGATCAATTACGTTCAAGTTCTTATTCATTTTCTTCTAATTTTTTAATCTTGCATAAAAAAGCACCCCATTTGGGATGCTTTCAAAATAGCTTAATCTGTATAAAAGGATTCACAGAGATCCAGCAAACGGTTGGCATAACCCCATTCATTATCATACCAGGCAAATACTTTGGCCTGATGCCCCACTACCAAGGTTTGGGTCAGATCCACAATCAATGAATAAGGCGAATGATTAAAGTCTGAAGATACTAGAGGCTCATCTGTCACAGACATGATTTCAGCAAAATCCTGACGTGCAGCGTTCATTAATACTTCATTCAACTGATGATCAGTAATGGGTGACTGGGAGATAAAGGTTAAATCAATGGCCGCTACATTAATGGTTGGCACGCGAATCGAATAACCATCAATCCGGTTTTCCATCTTCGGCATTACGCGTTTTAAAGCACCCAAAGCCGAAGATGTGGTTGGAATAATATTTTGCCCAGAAGCTCGGGCACGTCTTAAATCACGATGGGCATGATCCAGTACTGACTGATCCGCTGTCACTGCGTGAATTTCAGTCATCAGTGCAGTCTCAATACCAAAGGCATCATCAATGATTTTGACTAGAGGTACCAATGCTTGCGTAGTACAAGAGACACTGGAAATAATCTGGTCACTTTCTTTGACATCACGATGGTTGACGCCATAGACAATTGCGGCATCCACTGTATCAAACGGTGCAGCACCGATAATGACCCGTTTTGCCCCGGCAGTAATATGCTGAGTCGCAGCCTCACGCGAACGGAACAGGCCGGTACATTCCAATACCACATCAATATTCAGTTCATGCCATGGCATTTCCACCGGATTCGCCTGTCTTAACACCTGAACTTTCTGATAGGCATCGCGATAAGTGACATGCAGGTAGGCATACTCATCTTCATAAGTCAGATCAACCTGCCCCGGGAAACGACCATGAGTAGAATCATATTTAAATAGATGCAATAAGGTTTCAACGTCGGCAACGTCATTAATGGCAACGATGTCAAAATTAAAATCTTTCGGATTTTCAAACCATGCACGCAACACATTGCGTCCGATTCGTCCAAAACCATTAATTGCGATACGTTGCATCGACATTCCCTACTGCGGCATAAAACTTTGTGCGCCTATATTAATGGAATTATCCAGCTGACTGATAACTATTCAGCTAAATCCACTAAAAATTACACAGAATGTCCAATATTTCATCGAAAAATTCATACTTTACTTGAAGCAATCCAGTCTTTCTATCAGCGAGAATTAAGATAAATTGCTGTAATGACAATAGCTTTTGATTTTGCAGGGCATTTTTCTGATTTTTCCAATATTCATTCCTTATAGTTTTATGATCTATAAATATGAAAATCATTGGTTGAACAGGCATTTTCCGTTATAATTTGGCGTTTTTAAATATTTAAGCCCCGCATTGCAGCAGAGAACCAACCTTCTTGTCAGACTGTGATGTTTTTAGCCAAATCGGAAATTATGGAGTGACTTGGTTGTGAGTACTCGTTTTATGACATCAGCTGAAATTCGCGAAGCTTTTTTAAGCTACTTTGAATCGCAAGGGCATACACGTGTCGCGTCGAGTTCTCTGGTTCCTGCCAACGACCCAACATTATTGTTTACCAATGCTGGTATGAACCAGTTTAAAGACTGCTTCCTGGGTCTGGAAAAACGTGACTACGTTCGTGCAACATCTTCACAAAAATGTGTACGTGCAGGTGGTAAACACAACGACTTAGATAACGTTGGCTACACAGCTCGTCACCACACATTCTTTGAAATGCTGGGCAACTTCTCGTTTGGTGATTACTTCAAACGTGATGCAATTAAATTTGCCTGGGAATTCCTGACCGGCGACAAATGGCTGGCTCTGCCTAAAGACAAATTGTACGTAACTGTGTATCACACTGATGACGAAGCGTTTGATATCTGGAATAAAGAAGTTGGTCTAGATGCCAGCCGCATTATCCGCATTGGTGATAACAAAGGCGAGAAATATGCTTCTGATAACTTCTGGGCAATGGGTGACACTGGTCCTTGTGGTCCATGTTCTGAAATCTTCTATGACCACGGTGATCATATCTGGGGTGGCCTGCCTGGTACGCCTGAAGAAGATGGCGACCGTTTCATTGAAATCTGGAACAACGTCTTCATGCAGTTCAACCGAACTGCAGATGGCGTACTGCACCCTCTTCCAGCACCTTCTGTTGATACAGGTATGGGCCTTGAGCGTATTTCTGCGGTTCTACAACACGTCAATTCTAACTATGAAATCGACCTGTTTCAAAATCTATTGAAAGCTGCTGCTGAAATCATCGGTCTAGATACTTCAGACATTGAAGCGAAAGCACAAGCTGAAAACAAACCGGTTGAATACCCTGCTTCACTTAAAGTGGTTGCTGACCATGCACGTTCATGCTGCTTCCTGATTGCGGATGGCGTGAACCCTTCAAATGAAGGTCGTGGTTATGTACTGCGCCGTATTATCCGTCGTGCAGTTCGTCATGGTAACAAACTGGGTGCGACTGGTTCATTCTTCCACAAAATGCTTCAGCCTTTAATTGATGTGATGGGCGCAGCTTATCCTGAACTTGAAGCAAACAAAGCACGTATCGAAGCCGCTTTGCTGAAAGAAGAAGAACAGTTTGCTAAAACACTTGAGCAAGGTCTGAAATTGCTTGAAGGCGAATTGTCAAATCTGAAAGGTTCAGTGATTCCAGGTGAAATCGTATTCAAACTTTATGATACTTATGGCTTCCCAACTGATCTTACAGCAGATATCGCACGTGAACGTGATTTAACCATTGACGAAGCGGGCTTTGAAAAAGAAATGGCGGCTCAACGTCAACGTGCACGTGATGCAGGTAAATTCGCAATCGACTATAACAGCGTTGTTAAAGTTGAAGGCGAAACTCAGTTTGAAGGTTATGACGCAACAGCAGGCGAAGGTCGAATCATCGCGATCTACAAAGATGGCGAGCAAGTTGACGAAGTGGTTGAAGGCGACGAAGCACTGATTGTTCTGAACCAAACTCCTTTCTATGCAGAAAGCGGTGGTCAGATCGGTGATACAGGGCTCTTCAAAAACGATACTGGTATTTTCGAAGTTCAAGATACCAAAAAATCTGGTGGTGCATTCGTTCACCAAGGTATCGTGACTATGGGTAACCTTAAAGTTACTCAAAACGTTGAAGCAACGGTTAAAGCCGAGATTCGTGCTGCAACTGCTCGTAACCACTCTGCAACTCACTTGCTCCACGCTGCCCTACGTCAAATCCTGGGTTCACACGTACAGCAAAAAGGTTCATTGGTTGCTTCTGACGTATTACGTTTCGACTTTGCCAATGATCAGCCTGTAACTTTTGAACAGCTGCAAGAAATTGAACGTCTGGTAAATGCTGAAGTAATTGCCAATACGCCTGTTACGACTGAACTGCTCGACATCGAATCTGCGAAAGCCAAAGGTGCGATGATGCTGTTCGGTGAGAAATACGGTGAAGAAGTTCGCGTATTGTCTATGGGTTCAGTGATTGACGAGAAAAACTTCTCGATCGAATTGTGTGGCGGTATTCACGTTAAACGTACAGGTGACATCGGTCTGTTTAAAATCACGTCTGAAGGTGGTGTCGCAGCAGGTGTACGTCGTATTGAAGCCGTAACCGGTACTAAAGCGGTTGAAGCCGTACAGAAAGTCGATCGTGATGTTCAATATATCAATGGTTTGTTAAAAGCACAGAACCATCAAACAGTCGAAAAAGTTGAAGCTGTGGTGGACACTGCGCATCAATTGCAAAAACAGATCGAACAACTGAATCAAAAATTAGCAAGCCTACAAGCCGGTGAACTTTTAAGTCAGGTTCAAGAGCTTGCTGGTCGTAAAACACTAATCACGACTGTTCAGGGTATGGATGCGAAAGCATTGCGTAATCTGCACGACGGTGTGAAATCAAAATTAGAAAATGCAGTCATTGTTCTTGCAGGTGTAGAGGGTGACAAGGTGAGCTTGATTGCATCTGTGGCGAAAGACTTTACTGCTTCTATTAAAGCGGGTGACATCATCAAACACTTGGCTGCAGAGCTAGGTGGTAAAGGTGGTGGTAAACCTGACTTGGCACAAGGTGGCGCGCCACTTAACGAGAAGTTTGCTCCAGTGATGGCTGATTTAGCAGCTTGGCTTGAAGCAAAATAAAAACTTCATTTTGTGTAACTGACCCTGATCGGAAAATCAGGGTCATGGTTTATATGGAACAACTATGGCATTAATCGTTCAAAAATATGGCGGTACCTCAATGGGTACTCCCGAGCGTATTCTCAATGTTGCTCGTCGTGTGAAGCGCTGGCATGACCATGGCCACAAGGTGGTTGTAGTCGTATCTGCTATGAGTGGTGAAACCAACCGCTTGCTTGCTCTCGCGAAAGCCATTACCGAAACCCCTGACCCACGTGAACTTGACCAAATGGTTTCTACGGGTGAACAGGTAACGATTTCCATGTTAGCTATGGCGCTGAATTCAATTGGCGTTGAAGCTAAATCTTTAACTGGTCGCCAGGTTGGTATTAAAACTGACAGCGCATTCACCAAAGCACGTATCGAATCTATTGATACTGATGTATTGACTGAAAACCTAGATGCAGGCCGCGTGATTGTGGTTGCAGGTTTCCAGGGCTTTGATGCTGATGGCAATACCACAACTTTAGGTCGTGGTGGTTCTGATACCTCAGGTGTTGCCCTTGCTGCAGCGCTAAAAGCGGATGAATGTCAGATTTACACAGATGTTGATGGCGTATATACGACTGACCCTCGTGTTGCTCCTAAAGCGAAAAAAGTAGACCGTATCTCTTTCGAAGAAATGCTGGAAATGGCATCTTTAGGTTCTAAAGTTCTTCAAATTCGCTCTGTAGAATTTGCAGGCAAGTACCAAGTGCCTTTACGCGTACTCTCAAGCTTCGATAATGACACTGATGGCGCATTTGACGAAGACTTCAAAAACAACGTCGGAACTCTTATTACTACTGAACTGGAAGACAACATGGAACAGCCAATTATCTCTGGTATCGCGTTCAACCGCGACGAAGCTAAACTGACTATTCTGGGTGTTCCAGATGAGCCAGGTATTGCATCTAAAATTCTTAAACCAATTGGTGATGCCAATATCGAAGTGGATATGATTATCCAGAACGTTGAAGAAGATGGTACAACTGATTTCACGTTTACTGTAAACCGCGGTGAACTTGCTAAAGCCAAAAAAATCCTTGAAGAGACAGCTCAAGCGATTGGCGCACGTGAAGTTGCAACTCGTGATGACATCGTAAAAGTGTCTATCGTCGGTGTAGGTATGCGCTCTCACGCAGGTGTAGCAAGCAAAATGTTCACTGCTCTTGCTGATGAAGGTATCAACATCCTGATGATCTCTACTTCTGAAATCAAGATTTCTGTGATTATCGAAGAGAATTATCTTGAGCTTGCAGTTCGCTCACTTCACACTGCGTTCGGTTTAGACCGTGAACATGGTGAATCTAGCGCACGCGCTTAAGAGAACTACAAAATACCGTTATTGTCTGACAGTATTTCATTAAATCTCTACAAAAATGCAGGGCCACTATAGTTTTTTTTATAGTGGCTCTGTTATATTAAGCCTAAGGATTTTCAACAGTCTGGATAGTTAACCTCTTCATTTCATGGATAGGACTTTCTATTCAAACTTTAATTATATAATTTTAGGTTGTGTTTTTTTATTACATTCAATAGATTGCAGGTTTTGCATTTTGCAAGGAGAGAAACATGCTGATTTTGACTCGACGCGTCGGGGAAACTTTAATGATCGGAGACCAAGTCAGCGTGACTGTACTTGGCGTAAAAGGCAACCAGGTTCGTATTGGGGTAAATGCTCCGAAAGAAGTCTCTGTACACCGTGAAGAGATTTACCAGCGTATCCAGCATGAACGTGCAATGCATGAACATCTTCAGCATATTGACCAGGATTATCAACCTTCTTCTTATGAAGATGATAACCAGACACAAAATAACTTTAACCGTTAATTTTGTATGAATATAAAAGCGGCTTTTAAGCCGCTTTTAATTTGCCTAATTTTCAACTGCATAGCAAAATAATCAAACTTTATCCCGCCTGCTGCTGATCAAGCAACGCTGCCAGCACTTTTTTCACTGGTCCAAAACTACGACGATGTTCATCAATCACCCCGTGTAAGGCAATCGCTTCAAAATGTGCTTTGGTCGGATAGCCCTTATGCTTGGCAAAGCCAAATTGCGGATATTTTTGATCCATCTCCACCATCTGGCGATCACGGGTCACTTTAGCCAGAATACTGGCTGCTGAAATCTCAGGATGCAAGGCATCCCCACCTACGACCGCATCACAACTCATCGCAAGGCCCTGAGGAATCTTGTTGCCATCGACCAGTACATGTTCCGGCTGAATGCTTAATGCTTCCACAGCGCGGCGCATTGCCAGTAAAGAGGCCTGCAAAATATTATGCTCGTCGATTTCTGCTGCAGAGGCCTCAGCAATCGCCCAAGCCAATGCTTTTTCCTGAATCTCAATAAAAAGTTTTTCGCGCTTCTTCTCGCTTAGCTTCTTGGAATCATTTAAACCCTCAATCGGGTTATTCGGATCCAATATCACAGCCGCAGCGACCACCGATCCTACTAATGGCCCACGCCCTGCTTCATCTACACCAGCAATATTCATTTTATTTCCCATAAAAAATAGGCTGAACCAGTCAGCCTATTCAAATTTGATTTTGACTTAGTTTACAGCTTCAGCCACACAAGCGTTAATAGTATTTGCAACGACATTGCCTACAATAGTCGCACGTGCTGCTGGGTCAATTGCTGCAGTTGCCAAATCCACCGCAGTCACGTTTTGTGGTGCTTTTTCACTCACACAACCACAGATTTCAGACTGGATATTCTGTTTTTGTGTTTCTGTCATTAAACGTGTTGCAGTTTGCCAAGCCGGAATATTATTCAGTTCAGTGACACATTTTGCATTGATGGCAATTTTAATGGCTGCAGAACCGAGTTGCTGACCTGTACTTGCTTGAGTTGTGGTGCTGGCACCTTGTGGTGCTACACATGCAGAAAGAACAAGTGTTAATGGTACAACAACAGCCAATAATTTTTTCACGGATTTTATCCTTTTTTCAGCTTTTAAAATATGCGCTATTGTGCCGAAGTTTATCGCAATAAGAAATCTAAAAATGAGTCATGATGTTTAATCTGCGCGCAGCCAGACTCATAGCCATCACAGGAAAGAAGACTCACTATTAATCTAAAGGTAAAGTCTGGATAATCCAGCACCCAAAAATCCTTAATTGATAAACTCACCCATACAGCCTTTTAAGCTATTGGCAATTGCTTTACGGGTCAGCTCTTTTTTAGTTTCTTCATCAATGGTTGCTTTTAACAGGGTTTTGGCCGGCACACCTTCCAAAGCATGCTCACCCACACAGCCACACACTTTTTGCTGTAAATGCTGTTTATTGGCTTCAGCCATGAAATAAGTACCCATTTTCCAGACTTTGGAATCTTTCAGCTCTTGGCCACACTGATACTCAATCACAGGTTTCAGGGCTTTCTGAGTCATTGAGGTATCTGCACAAGCAGGATTGATTAAGCTAACAGCAAGAACAGGCCACAGGAATTTTAATTTCATCTTTGGTTCACAAATCAAATTATAAAAGGCAGAGCGAACTCTACCCTCTTTGGGCTAACAAATTTACTGGAATGATATTTTAAACAAGTGCCTGAATCAGGCTGATCCATTTCTGTTTTTCAGTATCAGAAATAAATGAAGCTTCAAAAGAATTAATTGCGAGCTGTTTAAGTTCTTCGTTGCTTAGATCTAAAGCTTCAGCAATGGCAATGAAATTGTCATTCATATAACCACCAAAATACGAAGGATCATCTGAATTCACTGTCACATGCACACCCTGCTGCAACAGGCGACGGATATTATGCTGCTGCATATCATCCACAACACACAGCTTTAGGTTTGAAAGTGGACATACTGTGAGCGGCATCTTCTCTGCAATCAAACGCTGCATCAATTCTGGATCTTCCTCAGAACGTACGCCATGGTCAATACGGTTAACTTTTAATAAATCCAAAGCTTCCCAGACATATTCTGCCGGACCTTCTTCACCCGCATGTGCGACTACCAGAAAACCGGCTTCACGTGCTTTAGCGAAAACACATTCAAACTTAGACGGTGGATGGCCGACTTCACTTGAATCCAGCCCCACTCCAATGATCCGATCTTTATAAGGCAGCGCTTGTTCTAATGTTTCAAATGCTGCTTCTTCACTAAGATGACGCAGGAAACACATGATCAGATGTGAAGTAATGCCTAACTTAGCTTTCGCATCATCACAGGCTTTCTGCAAGCCATTAATTACGGTTTCAAAGGCAATGCCACGATCGGTATGCGTCTGCGGATCAAAGAACATTTCAGTATGCACGACATTATCATCCGCACATTTTTCAAAATATGCCCAAGCCAGATCATAAAAGTCCTGTTCATGAATCAGAACATTGGCACCCGCGTAGTAGATATCCAGGAAAGATTGCAGATTATGGAAATTATAAGCCTGCTTCACTTCCTCAACTGATTTATAAGGAATGCTAATTTCATTACGCTGTGCAATCGCAAACATTAACTCAGGTTCAAAGGTACCTTCGATATGCACATGCAGCTCAGCCTTTGGCAAAGCCTGAATCAATTCAAGACGGTTCATCGCTACTCCTGATTAAACCTGAGAAAAATAAAAAAGGGTGCAAACTGAGTTTACACCCTTTTGATATTCGACAAAAATTAGCCGCCAAACATCCAGAACTTCAATGCCCATAGTACTGCGATGATCCATACCATGTATGGAACAGTTTTCGCTTTACCTGTCAGCAGTTTAATCAGCGCATAGCTGATAAAACCCATTGCGATACCATCTGCAATTGAATACGTAAATGGCATGAATACAATGGTCAGGAACGCCGGAACCGCTTCAGTAATATCATCCCATTCAATATGGACAATACCCTGAATCATCAATACACCGACAAATAGCAATGCTGGTGCAGTTGCAAAGCCTGGTACAGATTGAGCCAATGGAGCCAGGAACAGGCAGGCAATGAACAGCAAGCCAACCACAACTGCAGTCAGACCGGTACGACCACCTGCTGCAACACCCGCTGATGACTCAATATAAGGTGTAGTTGAAGAAGTACCCAAAGCGGCACCTGCAACAATCGCAGAAGAATCGGCAAATAATGCTTTTTTCAGACGCGGCAATTTACCATCTTTTAACAAACCTGCACGATGTGAAACACCTACTAGCGTACCAGTAGAGTCAAACAGATCGACCAAGAAGAATACGAAGATCACACCGATCAGGCTAGCTGTAAACAGACCTTGAAAGTCCATCTGCAAGAAGGTTGGTGCCAGTGAAGGAATTTGACCCACTACACCCTGGAACTGGTTATAACCTAAAGCAGTAGAAATCGCAGTGATTACCAAAATACTGATAATGATCGCACCACGTACTTTGAAGTGATGCATTACCACCACTAACAGGAAGCCAAGTAGCGCAAGCATAACAGTTGGCTGTTTCAAATCACCCAGACCCACCAGGGTCGCTTGATTATCAACAATGATGCCAGCATTTTTCAGTGCTACCAGAGCCAGGAACAGGCCAATACCACCACCAATCGCCAGTTTGAGAGACATTGGAATGGCATTGACAATCGCCTCACGTATTTTGAACATACTAATGGCAATGAAAACCAAACCTGATACAAATACTGCACCTAATGCAGTTTGCCAAGGCACACCCATTCCCAGACAGACTGAATAGGTAAAGAAGGCATTCAGCCCCATACCCGGCGCAAGTGCAATTGGATAATTGGCAATTAGCCCCATTACCAGACAGCCAATTGCGGCTGCAAGACAGGTGGCTACAAAGACAGCCCCATGATCCATCCCGGTTTCGGATAAAATCATCGGATTAACAATAATGATGTAACACATTGTCAAGAACGTGGTTACACCTGCCACAACTTCTGTACGGAAACTGGTTTTGTTTTCACTCAGTTTGAACAGACGTTCCAGCATATTTTCTGAAGATGGATTAGGAGTCGTCATGACCTAGCCCCTATTGAGTAAACTTTATGCTTTAAGCATGCCGCCGAATCCAGGAAATTTTATAGTAAAACTTCATGAATTTTAAGGATCTGTTAGCAACGAATATGCCAGCTTCGCCATTTAGCGGGTCAAAATGTTTCAATAGCGAACAGTAAGAAAACTGCGCTAGAAAAACTCAAAAAACAATCTAAACAAAAAAGCTGCATAACCCCTATGCAGCTTTTTTCATCATTAGAATCAAATACTTAATTAAAGTAAATTTGATCTAACTTTATCTTTTGCAAATTATAACACATTGATTTCTGATTGCTTCTTAGAATTTATATTTTATTAAAAATTAATATAAGTCAGTTTTATTATTATTAAATTTTCTTTTATTTATTATGATTTTATTTTTATCTTTTTACCTGACCCCCCTAATTAAAAAGCTTATGCAAATCTATTAAGGTCGGGGCCGATTTGCATTCAGCAATTTAGTTGAATGTTGTACTTCTTTCAAAATCTGATGAAGCTCTTCATGTTTTCTTGTTTCGGCCTGTTGGTGAACACAATAACCGAGTAAACCTACCATCAGCACAAAAATAGGAATCGTATAAATTTTCATTTTTGTAGTTGAGTTATGTAACAGCATTGAAATTATGCTAACAAAATAACAATAAAATTGTGACATAGTTTACAAGTAACCCGATAAAATGCAGTTTTTTCAATTATTTAGAGTTTTTATATTCTTCATTTTTTTATACTTCTTATTCAATTAATCATAATTTTTTGAGTCATATTTTTTTATTTTTTAGTCATTTTTTGAATATTAAAAGAAATTAATTGATTGATTCTATTTTTTATTTTTTTAGAAATTTGTTTTTACTATATAAATTTATCGAGTGAAAAATATCTTTTAAAGCTCACTATAGCTTTCATTATTTTATTTAGCTTTTCTTCTAAAAAATTCATCCATTTCCTGTTAAAAATTCTTCTAAATAAATGATATTTTGAAAGTTCCTTCCCTATTTTTTAATTTTTATTCAATTCAACCTAATATTGCTAAACTTAAATTTACCCAAGACTTTTAAGAAAATTTCTTCATTCAGTCTTGGGTGAATCTTTTACCTTAAGCAGCCAGCTGCTCATCACGTTTAAATACCAACTCACCTTTTAGTGAACTTTCAGCATCAAAATAATACCCATCGATATTAAAGGCTTTTAAGTCTTCAGTTCGTTTAATCTGGTTTTCAATGATAAAGCGCGCCATTAAACCACGAGCTTTCTTGGCATAGAAGCTGATGACTTTATATTTGCCATTTTTCTGATCTAAAAATACCGGCTTGATGATTTCAGCCTGAATTTTGCTTTCTTTCACTGCCTTGTAATATTCATCCGAAGCAATATTGACCAGAATTTCAGACTCTGCTGCTGCCAGATCATGATTGATCAGGTCAGTGATGGTATGTCCCCAGAACTCGTAGAGATGAGCACCACGTGGGTTAGTCAATTTGGTTCCCATCTCCAGACGGTAAGGCATCATCAGATCCAGCGGACGCAATAAGCCATAGAGGCCGGATAACATACGCAGATGGTTCTGTGCGTAATGAATCTGATCCTGCTTTAATTGGTAAGCATCCAGACCGGTATAAACATCCCCTTTAAAGGCAAAGATTGCCTGACGAGCATTGGAAAAATCAAAATCCGGCTGCCAGTCTCTGAAGCGTTCCGCATTCAAATTGGCAATTTTTTCACTGACGCTCATTAAGCTGGAAATTTCAGTTGCTGATAACTTGCGGGCAACTTCTATCAATTCCTGGGAATGTTCCAGCAATCTTGCCCGAGTAAATTGATCGGTAGGTAAAGGTGTTTCGTAATCTAGAGTCTTGGCTGGAGAAATTAAAGCAAGCATAGCGACCTGGTTAAAAAATGATTAATCAAACTATATCAGTAGACTTATTTTAATTCCAATTCATGTTTTTATTTATCATAATCGTTAAAATAGAAAATTCTCCTGCAATTTATCGGTTTGCTATGTCCGAACCAATCTACCTCCAAGGCCCTGCTGGCCAACTTGAGGTTTTTGTGGATTATCCTCAGGGTGAAGTGAAAGGATTCGCGATTGTTTGTCATCCCCATCCATTACAAGGTGGCACACCACAACATAAAGTTCCGGTGTTACTGGCGCAAATGTTTTTAGAGCGTGGTTGTGTTGTCTATCGTCCAAGTTTCCGTGGTTCTGGTCAAAGTGCCGGTCTGCATGATGAAGGCTTTGGCGAAACGGATGATATACTTGAAGTCATTAAATATGCGCGTCGCCAACATATTGACCTGCCTTTCTTTGCGGGCGGTTTCAGTTTTGGCGCACATGTTATGGCCAAGTGTTACGCCGCCCTGCCAGTTGAACTGCAACCTTCAAAAGTGATTTTGTGTGGTCTACCGACTGCAACCGTAGCTGGCCTACGTCACTATGTTACACCACAGATCAAAGGTGATATTTTATTTATTCATGGTGAAGCGGATGATGTCACGCTTTTATCCGACATGATTGAATGGGCCAAGCCTCAACGTCATCTGGTCACGATCTTGCCTGGCGCAAATCATTTCTTTACCGGTTATTTAAAACAGCTTCGGATTGCGATGAGCCGTTTCCTCGCATTAAGCTGATCAAAAAAACCTCATCGAATGATGAGGTTTTTTTATTCAGAAATAAAATCTTTAGCATGAATTTCATAAATTACAGCCCGATATTTAGGTTTATCTAGGTGGTTGGTAATTTTTCCACCTACACGTTCTGCAATTTTTCGGCTAGCCCAGTTTTCTTCGGCTACCGGATAGCTCAAAGCTTTGATCCCTAATGTATTAAAAGCATAGCCCACAATACAACGTACTGCCTCATGTCCATAATAATGACCATGCGCCGTTTCACGAATCCAGATACCCACTTCAGGTATTTCATCATGCAGTCGATGCAAACCACATAATCCGATAAATTCATGTCTTTCAATATGGCGAATCACAAAAATATATTCTTTATGATCAGCCATATTGTTTAGCCAGTTTTGCCAGACTGTTGCAAATACCTGTTCAGATTCCGGTGCATCCCATGCCATAAAACGGGTCAAACTCGGGGTAATCGAGGCATAGGCTTCCGCAGCATCGGATGACTTAAAATAATCTAAAACAAGACGTTTACTTTGCAATATAGGCGAAAGACTTTGCATTTGTTGAACTAGTTCTTCCACTCAAACTCACTAAAACTTTCTTGTTCTTTCAACGATGCTTCAACAGCTTGTGCCAACTGATTTAATAAACTTTGTTCTGTAATCCGGTCCAGCCAGTCCTGTTCTTCATCCGGGTAAGAGGCGATTTCACAAATCAGGTGCCCTTCCTGGTCTCGTGTCTCACAGCTCACTGATAATGGCAACTCGTGTTCATCGACACTTACGGCCACTTGTGCGCCACTTTGCGCCAAGGTTTTAAAGCCATATTTACCGAGCTCTTCCGTCAGCAGATGTGCCACATATTCCTGAGCCTGCTGACTGCCCTGTAATTGTTCCTGGCTCTGAGGATTGGCCATAAATTTTAATTTTCGCATTGCTACATCCAAATGGCTTTTTTGTTGTATGGTTTTAGCATAAGCCAATATAAACAAAACAGCCAAGCAAAAGCTTGGCTGTTTCATGTAAATTTTAGAATTATTCTGTCACTTCAATCGCCAGACCAGCTTGAGAAGTCAGTTCAGTGAAGGTTGGGAAACTGGTTGCGACGGTTTCAGTCCCAACAATCTTGATTTCACCTGAGTTACGCAGACCTGCAATAGAGAAGCTCATGGCAATACGATGATCATGATGCGATTCAATTTCACCGCCAGTAAAGATTGGTGACCAGTCGCCTGTCTTACCTTTACCTTCGATAATGATGCCATCATCAGTTGGTGTACAGTCAATGCCCATGGTTTTCAAACCATCTGCCATCACTTGAATACGATCAGATTCTTTGACACGCAGCTCAGCAGCACCAGTTAGAATCGTTTGGCCTTCTGCACATGCAGCAGCAATGAATAATGCCGGGAATTCATCAATTGCTAGTGGCACTTGGTCTTCCGGCATATGAATGCCTTTTAACGTACGTGTACCGCGAATACGAATGTCTGCAATCGGTTCACCGCCTGCAATACGTTCATTTTCAACAGTGATGTCCGCACCCATCTGTTTCAAGATTTCAATCACACCAGTACGGGTCGGGTTAATGCCTACCGCTTCCAAAGTCACGTCTGAATTTTCAGTAATCGCTGCACCGACCATAAAGAAAGCTGCAGATGAAATATCAGAAGGCACCTGAATGTTAGTACCCACCAGCTTGCCGCCACCTTGCAGGGAAATACGGTTGCCTTCAGTTTTTACTTCATAACCAAAAGCACGCAACATACGTTCAGTATGGTCACGGGTTGGTTCAGGTTCAGTCACTGAAGTTTCACCTTCCGCCCAAAGACCTGCCAGCAGAATACCTGATTTCACCTGAGCAGATGCCATTGGCAAGTCGTATTGAATACCTTTCAGGTTTTGATTACCCGTAATCGATACTGGTGGTGTACCACGTTCACCCGTAGTTTGAATCTGCGCGCCCATCAAACGTAATGGTTTTGCAATACGCTCCATTGGACGTTTAGACAGGGATGCATCACCCGTCATCACCGAATCAAATTTCTGAGCTGACAGCATGCCAGCCAGCAGGCGCATCGAAGTACCCGAGTTGCCCATGTAAAGCGCAGACTTCGGTGCTTTCAGACCTTGCATACCCACGCCATGAATGGTCACTTCACCATTTTTAGGGCCTTCAATGCTTACGCCCATATCACGGAATGCCTGTAAAGTTGCAAGTGCATCTTCACCCTCAAGGAAACCCGTCACATGCGTTGTGCCTTCAGCGATGGCACCAAACATGATGGAACGGTGTGACACAGATTTGTCACCTGGCACGGTAAATTTACCTTGGAACGTCTTGGCACCTGGTTGAATGGTAAATTGTTGTGTCACTTTATTTTTCTCCATGAGAGGTTTCTTGGCGAGCATATGATTGAAGTGCTGACGCGCGGCTTGCGCATGCCCCAATAAGCCCATTAAAGCTTGTGAATCTTCATCTTCAATCAGCTTGCGGATAATCGCGAGTTGAGCTTCAAAGCCGTCCACGGCATTGAGAATCGCCTTTTTATTGGCAAAAAAGATGTCATGCCACATTTGTGGATCACTGGCGGCAATACGCGAGAAGTCGCGGAAGCCACCGGCAGCATAACGAAAAATATCCAGATTGTCTTCGCGCTTGGCCAGTTGTTCGACCAGGTTGAAGGCCATCAGATGCGGAAGATGACTGGTATGGGCCAGCACTTCATCGTGCTTTTCCACATCCATACAAATCACTTCCGCTTTGGCCACCTGCCACAGTTGAATCAGTTTATCGACCGCCCATTGTCCGCTGCTTGGTAACGGCGTCAAAATCACCTTGTGATTGGCAAATAGATCGACCTTACCTGCATGCACGCCGGTATGTTCAGCACCCGCAATTGGATGCCCCGGCACAAAACCGGCTGGCAGATTTTCACCAAACACAGCTTTGGCTGCTTCTACCACATTGCCTTTGGTACTGCCAACATCGGTCAGAATGGCATTTTCCAACAAATAAGGTTTGATCGTTTCTAGCACTTTCTGGGTAGCACGAACAGGTAATGCCAGTACCACCAGATCTGCCCCTTTGACGGCTTCTACAGGATCTGCATATCCGTTGGAAATCAGACCAAGTGCCTTGGCATCTTCCAAGGTTTTTTGTGAGCGGGTCGATGCCACGATGTCATTGGCTAAATGCTCGGCCTGAATGACACGCGCCAGACTTGAACCAATCAATCCAAGTCCGATAAAGGCAACTTTTTCAAACAGTGGCTGCGACATAACTTAAGCTTTCGCCTCTAAGCCAAGCACTTTGCCTAATGCAGCAAGGAATTTGGCATTTTCAGCTTCAGTACCAATCGATACGCGCAAGTGGTTTGGAATACCCACTGGACGCACGATCACACCTTCTTTCAACAACTTGTTAAATGTTTCTGCTGGATCAGCCTGTACATCGACCAAGATGAAATTCGCGCGTGAAGGTACATAGTTCAGGCCCAAAGCTTTGAAGCCAGCTTCAAGCTGTGCCATACCTGCTTTATTCACTTCACGAGATTTCTCGATGAAGGCTTCATCTTTCAGTGCAGCAACTGCAGCAACCATGGCTAAATGGTTCACGTTGAATGGCTGACGGATACGATTTAAATAGTCAGTTACTTCAACCGATGCCAATGCAAAACCAACACGCAGTGCAGCCAGACCATAACACTTAGACAAAGTACGGCTGACAATCAGATTAGGATACTGCTTCAGGAATTTCAGGCTGTTGAAGTTTTCCGGGAAATATTCCACATAAGCTTCGTCCAGTACCACGATGACATTCGCTGGCACTTTCTGCATGAATGCTTCAAATTCAGCTTCTTCAAACCAGGTGCCTGTCGGGTTGTTTGGGTTCGCAATAAAGATCAGCTTGGTGTTGTCTTTAATTGCAGCCGCCATCGCCTCAAGATCATGCGAGAAGCCTTTTGCTGGTACTTCAATCGCTTCAGCATGGATCGCTTGAGTTACCAGAGCATATACTGCAAATGCATGCTGGCTGTAAATCACAGAATCGCTTGAAGAAACGAATGCGCGGGCAAACATTTCCAGTAAGTCGTTTGAACCGTTGCCCAAAGTAATCTGGTCATGATTAAAACCAAATTGTGCTTTGATCTGGTCTTTCAGGATAAAACCACCACCATCTGGATAACGACCAATTTCTGCCAGTTCTGCAGCGACTGCTTCTTTGACTTTATCTGAACAGCCCAGCGGGTTTTCATTTGAAGCCAGTTTTACGATATCAGTGATGCCCAACTCACGCTCAAGCTCATTGATCGGTTTACCTGGTTGATATGGCTTTAATTTAGAGATGCCTTCATTGGCTGGGACAAACGACATTTTATACTTCCGATTTACAGATGAACCAGTGGTTAGCACCCTCGCACTAACCACGAAAGGCTGCTTTTATAAAACAGCTGCAGGATATGAACCAAGCACGCGGACTTCTTTCACAAGCGGACGAATTTCTTCGATCGCAGCTTTAACATTTTCCTGCTCAATATGACCTTCAAGATCGATAAAGAATACATAAGCCCATTTTTCAGGAAGTGCAGGTCGAGTTTCAATACTGGTTAGACTAATGTTGTGTTTGGCAAATGGAGCCAGAATCTCTAGCAATGCACCGGCACGGTCATGTGCAGAAACCAGTAATGAAGTTTTATCATTACCACTTTGTGGCACTTTTTCACGGCCAATTACCAGGAAGCGTGTAGTGTTTTCTGGATTGTCCTCAATATTGCTGTGCATAATCTCAAGATTATAAATATTCGCAGCAATTTCAGAAGCAATCGCAGCAGAATGCCATTCATTCTGAATACGGCGCGCAGCTTCAGCATTTGAACTGAGTGCCACACGTTCTACACCTGGATAATGAGCATCCAGCCATTTACGGCACTGAGCCAGAGTTTGCTGATGTGCATAGATCTGTTTAATACTGTCTTTACGGGTATTTTCAGAGATCAGGAACTGATGATGAATGGGTAATTCTACTTCGCCAATCACATTCAGATGCGAAGTCTTGAAACAGTCTAAAGTGTGGTTCACTACCCCTTCAGAGGAGTTTTCAACCGGTACCAGACCATAATGTGCACTGCCCGCTTCTACTTCACGGAACACTTCATCAATGGTGGGTAATGGACGAACTACAGCATCATGACCAAAATGTTTCAATACTGCTGAGTGTGTGTAGGTACCAGCAGGTCCCAAGAATGCAATACTTTGCGGTGCTTCAAGCGCCAAACAAGCCGACATGATCTCGCGGAACAGACGTGCCATCGTCGTATCTGACAATGGTCCTTCATTGCGCTCCATAACATTGCGCAAAACCTGTGCTTCACGTTCCGGACGGTAAAACAGCGGATTTTCTTCAGATGCGAATTTTGCTTTTGCTACAGCCTCAGCCAAACGTGCACGACGGTTAATCAATTGCTGGATTTGTTGATCAACTGAATCGATATCTTCACGAATTTTAGCCAAGTCTAAAGAAGCCGTTGTGTTTTGATCGTCGTTGATCATCGTGATGTCGCCCTTCATAAACCTTATCTGTGCAGTATAACAATTAGTGCGCTGCAAATGTTACACAATATAACTTTAGTAGATTAATTCTTAAAAACAGGGAGTTGATTTTAACCGTTCATCGCTTTAGTCACATCTGGTAACATTTCTTTCAGCATTTTCGCATGTTTTACATTATCAAATTGTAAACTTTGCCCGCTCATCTTAACTGATTTCTATCAAGATGAAATATCACTATTTCTTAATCTACATAACGATTTTAAGCATAAGAAAATAAAAATAAAGCCATCTCGATACTTCTAGTTTGACTACTTAAAATCTGAGTGACAGTTCACAATAAAATGCACATAGAAAACTGTTTTTTTAATCATTTTCCTTTGATTTAATTTGATTTTTTACACTAAATCACTATTTGGTTACAAAGCAGAGACGTTTTTTAAACCTTAAATCGCTAGTCTAATTTAAAACTATATTGGGGGTGCCTATAATGCCAAAAAGAATAGCGGTACTTGTAACGAATAATTTTGAAGATCTTGAATATACTGAGCCTGTTGCGGCCTTACTCGCTGCAGAGCATAGTGTCTGTAATATTGAACTACATGCCGGAAAAGTCGTACATGGATTACATGGTCAGTCGAGTGTAACGATTGATTGGGGAATTGATCATATCAGTATTGATGATTTTGATGGCCTACTCATTCCGGGCGGTGAATCGCCTGTATCCCTCGCCAACGATACGCGAGTCTTACATTTCATTCAGGCTTTTAATGAGACCAAAAAGACCATCTTCAGTCTTTGCGACGCATCTTTATTACTCAGTGAAGCTGATGTTTTAAAGAACCGCATCATTACCAGTATCCGTGCGCATGCACCTCGAGTACAACATGCAGGTGCGACGTATTATGATGTCGAACTAGTCAATGACAATAATCAGCTGATTTCATCTCGAGTACCCAATGATTTGCCAATTTTTATTCATGAATGTCTGGATGTATTAAAATCTTAAAATAATAAAATATCTAGATTTCAAGAATATTCTTTCCATAAAAAAAGAGTCCATTTCGGACTCTTTTTTTTATCTGTTAAGTTTTAACGTCCAAGCAGACCGCGAGCGACAATTTCTTTCATGATTTCATTGGTACCGCCATAGATCCGTTGAATGCGGGCATCAACAAAGAAACGCGAAATCGGGTATTCAGTCATATAGCCATAACCACCAAAGAGCTGAAGCAGATTGTCAGCAACTTTCATCTGCATATCTGTCGAGAAGCTCTTTAGCGCTGCTGCAGTTTCAACATCCAGCTTGCCTTGCATATACAACTCAACATTCTGGTTATAGAAAGCTGCTGTTGCCAGCTCGTCAATCTTGGCCTGTGCCAGTACAAAACGGGTATTCTGGAACTGACCAATCGCCTGACCAAAGGCCTGACGCTCTTTGACATATTGAGTCGTTAGATCAATCGAGCCACGAATGGCGCCCAGTGCAGTAGCAGCAATAGCGGTACGTTCACGTGGGAGTTCCTGCATTAGATATACAAAGCCCTGACCTAGCTGACCCAGCAACTGATCTTTCGGTACTTTGACATTATCGAAGAACAGCTCTGAAGTATCCTGTGAATGCAGACCAATCTTGTCCAGATTCTTACCTTTTTTAAAGCCTTCCAGATGCGTATCCACCAGCATCAAAGACACACCTTTGGCGCGTGCTTGCGGATCGGTTTTCACGGCTAATACGACTAAGTCAGCATGCTGACCATTGGAGATAAAAGTTTTAGAACCATTCAATAAATAATGGTCATCCTGCAAGATGGCATTGGTTCGCATGGCTTGCAGATCAGAACCAGCACCCGGCTCAGTCATGCCAATCGCACCGACCACTTCACCAGACACCATTTTCGGTAACCAGTATTTTTTCTGTTCTTCAGTACCAATATGCAGGATATACGGCGCTGCGATATCCGAATGGCAAGACAGACCAGTTGAAATTGCGCTATAGCCTGCTCTTGCCGACTCTTCGATTAACATCAGGGAATAGTGGGTCGGAACACCGTAGCCACCATATTCTTCCGGAACATCGACACATAAGAAGCCATTTTCACCCATCGCATTCCAGACTGAACGCGGCATCATGCCTTCACGCTCCCACTCTTCATAGTAAGGCGCTACGTGTTCATTCATAAAGCGTTTGAAATTGTCGCGGAAAAGTTCCAGGTCAGCATCGTAAGCCAGCATTCTTTTATCCTTATCGTGTTTATCGTTTTATTTCCTGTGCACAGGCTAACTATTTTTAGAAAGGCTGTCATGTGCCTGACTTATTTTTTCGCTAACTTCACAGTCAGATAAAAATAAAAAGGAAGCCGAAGCTTCCTTTTTATGACCTACAAGACGAACTCGAATTTAATGAGCGTTGTTGCCTTCCTGCGCCATTTTTTCATCAATTTCAGCCGGATTTGCTAATGCATAGTTCAGCTTGTCCATGTCTAACTGACCGACCCATTTTGCTACAACCAGAGTTGCCAAAGAGTTACCGACTAGATTGGTCAAGGCACGAGCTTCAGACATGAAGCGGTCAATACCGAGAATCAAGGCCAGACCTGCAACCGGAATATTACCTACAGCCGCTAAGGTTGCTGCCATCACGATAAAGCCTGAACCAGTTACACCCGCTGCACCTTTAGAAGAAATGAGCAATACGAGAAGCAAGGTAATCTGGTGAGACAAATCAAGTTGCGTATTGGTCGCCTGTGCAATGAAGATTGCCGCCATTGTCAGGTAAATCGAAGTACCATCCAGGTTGAATGAATAACCTGTTGGAATGACCAAACCTACCACTGACTTTTCAGCACCTGCAAGCTCAAGTTTTTTCAGCATACGTGGCAATACAGATTCAGACGATGAAGTACCCAGTACAATCAACAGCTCTTCACGAATCAGGCGAATCATCTTGACAATGCTAAAGCCGGTAAAACGAGCAATTGAACCCAGCACAATAAAGATGAACAGCAAACAGGTGATATAGAAGCAGATGATCAACTGGGCCAATTGCGCCAGAGAACCGATCCCATATTTACCGATCGTGAAAGCCATCGCACCAAATGCACCAATAGGCGCAAGTTTCATGATCATGTTCACGATGTTAAAGAACACATGTGAAATCTGATCTACCAGTTTGAGGACTGGCTTACCTTGTGCACCCAGTTTGTGTAATGCAAAACCGAACAGGATCGCAAATAAAAGGACTTGCAGGATTTCGCCTTCAGCAAATGCTCCAACCACCGTATTTGGAATGATATTCATAAAGAAATCAACGGTAGACTGAGAAGCACCCGACTCTACATATTTAGAAATCCCGGCCGTGTCCAGCGATGCCGGATCAACATTCATCCCAACGCCTGGCTTGGCAATATTAATTACCAGAAGACCAATGATCAGCGCTATCGTTGACACGATTTCGAAGTAAAGTAGAGCGACACCACCAGTTTTACCAACTGATTTCATACTCTCCATGCCTGCGATCCCACTAACCACGGTACAGAAAATCACAGGTGCGATGATCATTTTAATTAAACGGATAAATGCATCACCCAGCGGCTTCAGTTGTTCGCCCAAACCTGGAACATATTGTTCTGCACCATTAATGATTTGTGTACCACTTGGCGAGAAATGTCCGACGAGGATACCCGCAATAATGGCTACAATCACTTGAAAATAAAGCGACTTATAAATTGGTTTTTTAGCCATAACCTTACTTCACGATATACTTCTAACCAGAAGCAATATTCAGTTTTCACTTATTTTTAAAAAACAAGCGTCCAATACTTCATTGTCTGAAACAAAAAAGTGCCTATGTATCAAAAAATTAATCTGATACTGAAATTAGAATGTGTATGTACATTTAACAATCACAGGAACACTGATCCTTAAGAAAAATCAGTGCATTGATCAGGAGATAAAGCAAACACAAGAATTGCGTGAAATTTTAACCGTTTTTTAGACTTTTGTTTAACCCGAAATGTTAAATTTGCCTAAATACTAAACAATACCTCTTAGACTATAGTCTTATAAAACTATAATAATTCTGCAAAATAAGAAGGTGAAATACCAATATCAGCGTAAAATATGCCAATACTTGATGAACATGATTGATCTATGCCCATGACCACAAAGCGAAATATTTATAAAGATGCCGAACATCCTTTTGCCCAGTTTATTCGTATTATTGGCAAGGGAAAAAATGGTGCACGTTCTTTAAGCTATGAAGAAGCCTATCAGGCTTTTAGCATGATCCTGAAAAATGAGGTGCTGAACGTACAACTGGGCGCTTTTCTGATGCTATTACGTGTCAAGGAAGAATCTGTTGATGAACTCGCAGGCTTTGTGCAGGCGACCCGGGACCAGCTGAATTTTAAGGCACTGGATGTTGATCTGGACTGGTCCTCTTATGCAGGCAAACGCAAACATTATCCTTGGTTCATTCTGGCTGCGCTTACCCTTGCCAAGCATGGCTATAATATCGTGATGCATGGTGCTTCAGGTCATACCTTGAATCGGGTCTATACCGAACAGGTACTTAACTACTTAGGCTATCCAATCTGCCAGAATGATGCTGACGTGGAACAGCAGCTTAAAGACAAACATTTTGCTTACCTGCCTCTGGAGGTGATCTCTCCAATTCTGGCTGAGCTGATCGGGCTACGTAATGTTATGGGTCTACGCTCCCCGATTCATACGCTGGCACGTCTGATTAATCCATTTAATGCCAAAGCGACTTTACAGGCTATTTTCCACCCTGCTTATCGTAGTTCACATCAGCAGTCCGCTTATAAGTTAGGTTATCAAAATAGTGCAGTCATTAAAGGTGAAGGTGGCGAATTTGAACGTAACCCGGATGCCAAAACTTTAATCTGCGGGATTAAGAATGGCGAACTTTATGAGCACGAATTACCAAAACTGACCGACAACCGTAGTCCGATTGAAGAAGAGCTGGATCTGGCTGTATTTAAACAAGTATGGGAAGGTCAACGCTCACATGAATATGGTGAGATCGCAGTTGTCGAAACTATGGGCATTGCACTGTATACCATGGGCAAATGTGACAGCTATGAAGTAGCGATGCAAAAAGCCAGAGGGCTCTGGAATAGCCGCCTTTCAGTTTGATCAAGCCAAAAAAACAGACATTAAAAAAGACCACATTTGTGGTCTTTTTTTCGGTTTCGATTAAACGAAACGGATTGGCTTGAATTCCGGCTCATTTTTGTGATGATCATCATCACACTGTTCACCTTCTTCTTTAGTGCCACGATCGATATAACCACTACGTTCGGTTTCTGGCAGGTTTTTCATTTCCCAGGCATAGACAGCCTGCATACAGGTCTGACGCTGCTCCTGGGTCAGTGCCACACCATTCGGCCACTTGCCAATTTCAATGGCTGTTCTTAAGCGTTCTACAATCTCAGGATTGAGTACGGCAAGCATTTGTTCAATATTCATATTTAATCCTGCTTAAGATAGTCGAAGTCCTGATTCCAGCCCAGTTTGGTTCGACATGCATTATAGAAGTCATAACCTGGCGGATGCAGAAGATTCAGTTTAAAGGGATGCTTACGAATATGGACGCTATCGCCAACATTCAAAGACACACTGTGTTGTCCATCCGCACTCACCATCGGCAGTACGCGATTTTCACGAATCATTAGTTTAATTTCACTATGCCCTCCGACCACAATCGGACGTGAAGACAAGGTATGCGGATGCATCGGCACCAGCACAATTGCATCCATACTTGGATGCACAATCGGTCCACCACCGGACAGTGCATAGGCTGTTGAACCGGTCGGTGTAGATACAATCAGGCCATCACTATGCTGGCGATAGACATATTGTCCATCAATATTCAGCTCGAAATCAATCATGTGTACCGATTTACCTGAGTGCAAGACCACATCATTCAAAGCAATCGCGTCATAGATGATTTCACCTTTAGAGCGAACTTCCATTTCCAATAAGAAACGGCGTTCTGCCTGAAAATCACCTTTTAATACCTGATCCAGTTTGAAGATGACTTCGGTTGGCTTGATATCGGTCAGGAAGCCCAAACGACCACGGTTCACCCCGATCACTGGCGTATTGTATTTTACCAATGCCCGCGCTGCATGTAACAGTGAACCATCCCCACCTACCACAATCACCAGATCAACCACTTCGCCCAACAAGGCGCGGCTAACTGTTTGGGTATTCTGATAAGGAACCAGTTCAGCTGTATCTGCATCAAAAACAGGATGTAGACCTAAATTGAGCAGATGATCGTGGATCAGGCATAAGGTTTCAACCACTGAAGATTTATCCGGGCGTCCAATCAACCCGATATTTCGAAATGTCTTGTGGGAAATTTGCACCAGTGTCGTCGCTCCGCTTCGAATCTTGCTTATCATAACATTAAGCTTAAATAGGATGACAATTTATAACATGACAAAGCTGTGCAGGATTGAATTGAAATAGATTGAAATTAAGGAGAAAATGTGAAGTTTAATTTTAATTTTAATCTCAATAATTGATTAAATATTGCAAAATAATGAAAAGCTTCGCATGATTAGCACAATTTCACAGGGTCTTATCGTCATTTATGAAATCTGAACGAGGTATGGGGTTCATTGCCTTAATCTTCTCCATTCTAGTCATTTCTGCATTTGTAGCATTTAGTATCTATTTGATTAAATTAGATAATATTGTACGTGAAAAATTTGAAGGCCAACGCTGGGATATTCCGGCCAAGGTTTTCGCACGCCCGATGGAAGTGTATGTAAATGCCCCTGTCAGCCAGCAGGATTTCCAACAAGAATTAAAATTACTGGGTTATAAAGGTTCAGACAGCTATACCAAATCGGGCAGCTTTGTCAGCACTGGCAATACCATGTATGTGCATACCCGTGGCTTTGATTTTGGCGATCGCGTTGAACCTGAACAGGTATTGAAAGTCAGCTTTAATGGCGATCAGATTGCTGAAGTAAGTGCGACCAAGCCCTCTTCTAGCGGGATTGCCCGTCTGGAACCTTTATTGATTGGCGGTATTTATCCACAGCATAATGAAGACCGTGTGCTAATTAAGCTCAATAAAGTGCCTAAACCGTTAATTGATGCTTTAATTGCTACTGAAGACCGCAATTTCTACAATCACCATGGCGTATCTCCACGCGGGATTGCACGTGCAGTGGTGAGCAATATTACTGGTGGTAAGCGTCAAGGTGGTTCAACCCTCACCCAGCAGCTGGTCAAGAATTTCTACTTAACACCAGAACGTACCTTAAAGCGTAAGGTAAATGAAGCCTTTATGGCGATGCTGATTGAATTGCATTATGGCAAAGATGAGATTCTGGAAGCCTATTTAAATGAAGTGAATCTGGGCCAGAACGGCAACTATTCTGTAAATGGTTATGGTCTGGCTTCACAATTTTATTTTGGCCTCCCGTTACGTGAACTGAATATTTCTCAACAGGCCTTTTTAGTCGGTCTGGTTCAAGGTCCAAGCCTGTATAACCCATGGCGTAATCCCGAACTTGCGAAAAAACGTCGTGATGTGGTTCTGAATAATATGCTGGTAATGGGTAATCTGACCCAAGATCAGTATGAAACAGAAACTGCCCGTCCGCTGAACGTCATTTCCAAGCCAACTTTGGGCCCTGCCCGCTTCCCGGATTTTCTGGACATTGTTCGCCGTCAATTGCGTACCGAATATCAGGAAACTGATTTAACCAACCAGGGTCTGCGTATTTTCACCACCTTAGATCCATTGGCACAAACCCGAATTCAAGACAGCTTTAAGAAAAGTGTAGCCCGTTTAAGCAAAGCCAATCCAGGCCGTCTAAAAGATTTGCAAGGCGCTGTTCTGGTCGCACACCCTGAGAATGGCGAACTGGTTGCAGCAGTAGGCTCTACTCAGGACTTTACCGGTTTTAACCGTGCTTTAGATGCCAAACGTCAGGTTGGATCTTTACTCAAACCGGTGATTTATCTGACAGCGCTAGAATCAAATCGTTACCACTGGGCCAGTCCAATTGAAGACAGTCAGATCACCATTCAAAGTGATGGCAAACCATGGACTCCGAAAAACTATAGCGGTAGTGTACATGGTGTAGTACCGATGTCTCTTGCCCTATCACAATCCTATAACCTGTCTGCGGTGCGTTTGGCACAGGAATTTGGCCTGTCGACCTTTATTAACCATTTGAAAAAATTTGGTGTGACTTCTGACATACCAAATTATCCATCTATTTATTTAGGTGCGGTAGATATGTCACCGATGGAAGTGATGAATATTTACGGCAACTTCGCAACAGGTGGCTTTAAATATCCGGTGAAATCGATTCGTTCTGTAGTCGATGCGAATGGCCACTCGCTTGAACGTTACAGCTTAAGTGTTCAGCCGACGATTGATCCAGCATCAGCCTATGCTCTGAATTATGGTTTACAACAGGTCATGTCGAGTGGTACTGGTCGTTCTGCTTATAACAGTTTGCCACGTAACCTGAATCTGGCGGGTAAATCGGGTACGACAAACGATACCCGTGATTCATGGTTTGCAGGTTATTCTGGCAACTATATGACAGTGGTCTGGTTAGGTCTGGATGACAACAAAGTCACTGGATTAACCGGTTCTTCAGGTGCCCTTCCGGTCTGGACCAATGTCATGAAACAGCTACGTCAGAAGCCGGTGAATCTGGCTCAGCCTAATGAAATTGAATGGCACTGGCTGGACCGTTATACAGGTAAACTGACTGCCCAAGGCTGTGATGGTGCCATGTATATTCCGATTTCACGCCATGCTCTACCAAATCAGGCGACTGCTTGTGGCATCTCACATTACGCCACCGAGCCTTATACGATTGATTCAGAACCTTCACCAGAAGATGAGGAAGAAGATGATCTCAGTCGTTATATACAAGAAAGTGAAACAGAAATAGAACGCGAAGTTGCTAAACAAACCCGTATTATCGCGAGTGGAAGTTATAGCCAATAATTGAGCCTATGTTTATGTTAAGAAAATTGATTCCTGGTCTGCTCATCCTCGGTCTGGTGGGCTGCCAAAGCATGTCGGAACCAGAACAGCCTGCGGCTCCGTCCAAACCTCCGGTTCAGCAAAAACCGAAGTCCTCTACACCTGATGGTGTAGTGATTACACCCTATGATCGACCAGAGATTAAACGTCAAAAAATTGTGATCCCTGAGCAAAAGCCCCAGTCACAAAAATTTGATGACGGACGTAACTTACCTGCATTTAAAAAATTGATGCAGCAAACTCAGCAGGCTTATAGCAAGCAGCAATATAATCAAGCTGAAACTTCTGCCGTACAGGCTCAGCGTTTGGCGCCTCAAGCTTCAGAAACTTATCTGTATCTTGGCTTGATCGCAAACCGTAAAAACCAGCCGGCCCGTGCAGATGCTTTTGCCCTACGTGGTTTGAGCTATGCGCAGACTAATGCAATGAAAAAGCAGCTCTGGCAGGTACGCCTGAAAGCAGCTCAACTGCAAAAAAACACCAAAGCCATTCAGCAAGCTCAGCAGGCCTTAAAGAAATTTTAAGGCCCTGGCGTGAGCCCAGTTATTTATAATAAGTTTTTGACTTAAACATAACGGATCCCTGCAATCCCATAAGCATGCTGGTTTTGAGCATAGTCTAGATCTTCAGCCTTCATACCACCTAAGGCAAATACAGGAATCTGTACCTGTTTAGCCATCTGTTTAAATTTTTCCCAACCTAAAGCTGCGGTATCAGGATGTGTTTCTGTTGCCAGTACCGGGCTGAGTAAAGCTGCTTCACAGCCTATATTTTCTGCATGTTTTAATGCTTTCAGATCATGACAGGCTGCAAGATAACGATAGCCACCAGCTAACTCCCCTTTTTGTAGTTGCATCAATTGAGACTGTTTCAGGTGAATGGTACGAATGGTTTGCTGCTGCAATTCATTCAGTTGTGACCAAAGTCTCTGATTGATGATCAATCTGGATAACTGATCGACTGGAATCTGCTGTAACTGGCTGATGTATTCAGGGCTGGCCATTACTCGCCAATATAGCATCTGGTCTTTTTCCAGATTATTCAGGTGACTTAAGTCGTCAGAAATTTTGATCTTCCGCGGCCATTGTAGCTTTTGAATCATGGCCTGATTGGCTTTAGGAAAGTTCAGCTCACTGAGTTCATCCCGGCTATAGCAGCGCCAAGGCTGCTTGATCTCAGCTAATTGTTCTGGCTGAACCGAAGCATGGAAAATATGCAGATTGACGATGACATCTTCATATTCATGCGAAATAAAATCAAAGGTATGCCATTGCTCAATATCAATTCCGACTTCTTCAATCACTTCACGTCGACATGCCTCTACAGGCAATTCGCCCTGTTCTACTTTTCCGCCTGGAAACTCATATTTATTGCCCTGATGCTGTTTGGCTTCACGCCAACCGACCAGAACCTGATTTTGATGAAATAAAATAGCGATTGCGACATGAATTGTGGCTTTGGACATAATGTTCTGAACCATTGAAGTTTTACAGATTGTAAGCAAATTAGAGTTTTTTATAAATGAAGCAATTATTCGTTGACAGATCTATTCGATAATGATTATCATTTAAATCAATCCAAAACACACCACGGAGTCGACGGAATGAACGCACCATTTAGCCTATTTACCCGTAATAATGATACTCAGCATGCGCTACCGATGTTGCATTCGAACAATTTATTTGCGCTAGGACGAGAAATCCGGATCATGCATGCGGGTGAAGAATACCGTCTACGTTTGACTCGTAACAATCGTCTCATCCTGACTAAGTAATTTAAATACTCCAAAAATAATAAACGTGGGAACAGGCAGTATGAATCAGCGCATACTGCTTTTTTAATTGCTAGATCCAATAACTATATTATTTAGATTGAAAAATTAATGAAACTTTAAGTCCACCCAAAACTGACGGCGCATAATCAATCTTGGCCGTATGTAACTGCATAATCTTTTGACAAATGGACAGTCCCAAACCTGAACCTTGTGTTCGCGTACCCAAGGCTCGGTAAAAACGCTCACCTAAACGTTGCAATACGTCGGCCTGAATCCCCTCTCCAGAGTTTTCAATCATGAGTTGTGGATTCTGACTTTCAACTATCGTCCTGATTTCGACCTGTCCCTGCACAGGCGTATAACGAATGGCATTATCAACCAGATTGCGGATACAGCTAAAAATCAGCTCTGCATTTGCTTCAATCACTGCATCTTCAAGTTTTAAGTTCCAGTGAATCTCTTTTTCCTGAGCAAAAGGTTGTAAAGCTTGTAAGACCTCATGAACCAATACTTTAAGATTAACCTGTTGTTTGGGCAGCTGCTCTGCATGTTCTGGATCAAGCCGAGCCAATAGCAATAAGTTTTCCAGAATCTGCGTTCCGCGGTTGACGTCATTCTGAATCATCTGTAACGCTTGCCCAAGTTGGGCATCTTCCTGATATTTACGTTTCAGCACCTGTAAACGCATCTGAATGGCAGACAATGGGGAACGCAACTCATGTGAAGCGTCGGCAGTAAAACGTTGCTCGGCAGCCAATGATTTTTCTAAACGGCTCAACATGGCATTCAGCTGACGGACAATCGGTTGCAATTCATTAATCTCAGGATCAGGACTTTGAACCGGAGTGAGATCCTGTGCAGATTTAGAACCGATTTCTCGGGAAATTTTATTTAAAGGTCTTAATTGCCGCTTAATGGCAAAACGTAAAATCAGCCACTGTAATATCCATAGGATAAATAAAATCCCGGCGAAACCTAAAGTCGTTTGCCAAAGCTCATCAAAGCGTACTGAAAGCGGTTGTACCACTTTCACTTTCAAGTCTTGATCTTCAGCAATCAGGATGCGAATAAAATGGCCATTTTCATAATCAAAGTGAAACCCGTTTTTCTGTGCAACTGGTATCTCATTAATCAGTTCATCATCAATTGAAGTGGTCAGTACCTGCTGATTCAGTAGTAAGGCATATTGAATATCAAACTGCTCACTGATTTCATCGACCTGCGTATTTTTGGCCTGGTTCACATCTCCCAGAAGTAACTCTGAAATTTCTTCCATTAGGTCATCATGCAGATCAATCGCCTGATAACTGGAAATTCCCAACAACAGCAGCCACGCCAGAAATCCTGCCAGTATGGAACTGAACATGGCATGTTGAATCAGCCGACTTTGCAGGGAAATAGGTGCCTTCATATGGAGGCCTCGGGTTTATGCATCCGGTAGCCCAAGCCACGAATGGTTTTAATCATCTGACTGCCGATTTTTTTACGTAGCTGATAAATAAAGACTTCAATCGCATTGCTTTCGATTTCATCTCCCCAGGCATAGAGTGATTCTTCCAACTGTTCTCGGGTAATGATATGTTCTGGTTTTTGCATCAGCTTATATAAAATCTGGAATTCTTTTGCAGTCAGATTAATGCTCTGCCCCGCCTTCATTACAGTCTTGGCTTGAGTGTCCAGACTAAGATCCTGCCATTGCAGGATATGATGTGGCATTTGCTGTTTTTGTCTGAGCTGGGCACGCACGCGAGCGGAAAGTTCTTCCAGACTAAAGGGTTTTACCAGATAATCATTGGCCCCTAGATCGAGTCCTGCAACCCGGTCATGAATACTGTCCTTGGCGGTAATAAATATAACGGGCGTATCTTTCTGTTTATTACGCAAGCTTTTAAGAATGTCGTCTCCGGTTGCATTCGGCAGGCCACGGTCCAGCAAAATACAGTCATACTGATGCTGTTCAATCGCCAGAATCGCATGATCCCCACGATCAACCCGATCAATCACATAACCGTCCATTTCCAGCCAGGTTTGAATACTTTCCGCCTGAGATTCATCATCCTCTGCCAAAAGAATACGCATGTTATGCTCCGCTTGTTTTATCTTTCTATCTTGCCTTGAAAAAGTTCCAGACTCAAAAAAACCACATGCTTTTTGGTAACTTGCATGTGGTTTTTTGTTGCTGTCTTCAGATTCAGTTCAGGAAATCATGCTGAAATTAAAACTGAACTTGGTCGACATCAATTTCAACACGTTTCGCAGGTTTATAGTCAATGTCCACTTCACCAATGATTACCATAGGTGTTTTAGCTGATACTGGTTTACCCTGCCAAAGTTCATCATCAATTTCGACAGTAATGGTGCCGGTATTGTCACGGAACTGGTATTTTTCATCACCGACAGCTTTCACCACATAACCTTTCAGCTGAACCTTGCTGTCATCTTTCATGGTCAACGCTTGCTTAACTGTAGTCGTTTTAGCAAATGCAGCCTGATTCACCGCAGTTTCACTACTCGCAACTGCGGCAGTCCCAATTGAACCCATTAATGTAGCTGCTAAAACAGTATTCATCATCATTTTCATTGCAGTTACCTCTTTTTAAAGTCTTGCCCTGTTTCGATAATGCTATTAAAACAGCCGAAGATGAATTGAATCTTAAGATCGCTTCATCTTCAGAATTAATTTAATGGCACAACTCTCAAAACTTCTTCAAGCGTGGTGACCCCTTCCAGAATCTTGCGAGCACCGGCAATCCGTAAAGGTTCTACCCCTTCTTTTTTTGCCTGCTGACGTAATTGATTCAGGTTAGCATCCACTCCGATCAACTGCTTGGTAGTCAGGCTAAGCGGCATAAACTCATAAATTCCGATTCGGCCTTTATAACCGGTATGGCGACACTCTTCACAACCGACTGCTTTAAAAACAAATTCCGGACGTGGTAAAGGATAGTCCACTGCCAGATGTTGCCATTCCTGCTCATCCAGGAAACTCTCCTGCTTGCAGTGCGGACATAGCTTACGTACCAGACGTTGAGCCAAAACGCCCAAGATGGTGGCTGCTGTTAAAAATGGTTGTACGCCCAGATCATGCAAACGGGTCAGACTCGACGGCGCATCATTGGTATGTAAGGTAGAAAGTACTAGGTGACCGGTTAATGCTGCCTGAATCGCCATATTGGCCGTATCTTGGTCACGAATCTCACCGACCATGATTATGTCTGGGTCCTGACGCATCAGCGCACGCACACCATCGGCAAATCCTAGTTCAATTCCGTTATTGACCTGCATCTGGTTAAAGCTCGGCTCGAGCATTTCAATCGGGTCTTCAATGGTACAGACATTGACTTCTTCGGTCGCCAGCTGTTTCAGTGTCGAATACAAGGTCGTAGTTTTACCTGAACCGGTCGGGCCTGTGACCAGAATAATACCGTGACTGTGACTGGTCAGATTATTCCAGTCATTGAGTAAATGTCCTTCGAAACCGAGCTGCTGAAAACTTCTGACTAGAACTTCTGGGTCAAAAATACGCATTACTAGCTTTTCACCCAATGCGGTAGGTAAGGTCGATAAACGCAGTTCAGTTTCCTGCCCTTTCGGAGTCCGGGTTTTTAGACGACCATCCTGTGGTTTACGTTTTTCTGCCACATTCATCCGGCCCAAGATTTTGATTCGGGAAATGACCGCAGTCAAGGTATTGGCTGGCATGTTATAGATGGTATGCAATACCCCATCAATCCGGAAACGGATTTTGCCGGTGTCTTTGCGCGGTTCCATATGGATATCACTGGCACCCTGCTCAAAGGCAAACTGCAGCACCCAGTCTACCAGTTTCACGATATGCTGGTCATTGGCATCCGGATTCTGGGAATCACCCAGTTGCAGCAAGGCTTCTACACCTTTATTTTCCCGCTCATAAGCAGATGATTTTTGCGAGCCACTGACTGCACGACTGACCTGATAATACTCAACAATATAACGCTGGAGCTGTTCCGGATTGAGCAATACCCGTTCAATTTTTTTCGGTGCAATATTCTGTTCGAGATTAGATACCCATTCAGTTTTATAAGGCTGATCTGTGGCAATCAGCACTTTATCTGGTTGAATTTCTACTGCCAGAATACGGTTACGCAATGCATATTCCTGTGACATGACATTGGTCAAGGCCTGCACATCAGCTTTGAGTGGGTCAATGATATAGAACATTAAACCGGTTTTTTCTGCCAGCCACTGACATAAACGGTTGAGTGTCAAAGTACTTTGAGGATGGGACTGATCAACCAGACTAAAGTTCGCGATCCATTGTAAAGGATGCCATTTTATTTGTTCACGTTGACGATGTGTGGTCTGAACTCGCATCCGGTCACGTTCAGTTATTTTTCCGTCTTTTAAAAGCTGATCCAAACACCAGCCTGTATCAATTTCAAAATCAAATTTCATGATTGATGATCCCCAAAACTGCCTCCACTATAACAAGTTTTTCGTGTTTTTCGCATTCCATAGCGACTTCAAAACTAGAAAGCGGATTTATCTTTCATGAATATTAAGCACATCATATTGGTTTGAGTTCATAATCTTTTTTCTGCTTGTCGATGTGTCAATTTTTCGCCTATATTTCAATCAGGATATTTTATTCAATCGCTGAGGCCAGGTATGGATTTAAGCGTGGTTCCCTTAAATGAAAGTAGTTCCTTTCATGAGTTGCTTACTATCCTGACTGCTGCCTTAGGATGTGGTTTGCTAATCGGACTGGAACGTGAACGGCACAAACAGCGTGAAGAACAGGCCAGTTTTGCCGGGCTACGCTCTTTTGCGATCTGTGCTTTATTAGGTGCATTGTGCTTTCTATTCGGAATGACAATGGGCCTAGCTGGTGCACTCATTATTGGCGGCATTGTCATTTTTTCTATCCGGAACCAGATAGAAGATCCGGGAATTACCACTGAATTGGCCTTTATCATGACCTATTTTATTGGGGCGATTTGTCTGTGGAATATTCCTCTGGCTGCAGGACTAGCAGTTCTGATCACGATAATTTTAATGGCCAAACACTCTATGCATAATATTGCCGGACAGTGGATTACTGAGGCTGAATTTAGGGATGGATTACTATTATTAGCCTTAATTCTGATTGGTTTACCACTAACCCCTGACCGGCCTTTATGGGGTGAAGTGCTGAACCCTTATCTGATTTTAAAATTAGTAACTCTCATACTGGTAGTTCAAGCTTTGGCACATATCGCTAAACGTTTCTTTTCGACTAAAAATGCCCTGATATTGTCTTCAATTGCCTCAGGTTTTGTTTCCAGTACAGCCACTATTGCTCAATTAGGCATACAGGTCCGTAAAGGTGAAATAGATACAAAATCCAATGCCGGTGCTGCCCTGATGTCCTGTATTTCGACACTAGTTCTATTATTCATTGTAGTCGGAGGAGTTTCCTGGGACTGGCTAAAAATTCTGCTCTTACCGTCGTTGGTTGCTATGCTTATTCTGGCTGCATGTGCATTTATATTATTACATAAAGCTGAACCTGCTAAAAATCAGGAGTCTCCGGAATCTTCTGACAGTAAAATGTTTAGTCTCAAGGAAGCTGTGATTATCGCTGCCGCATTAACCCTGATTCAGGCTGGAGTTTACGGGCTGGAGGTCTGGCTCGGGGATGCCGGCTTACTGGCCGGGACCTTACTTGCCTCTCTATTCGAGATTCATGCCGCGATGGCCAGTGTTGTCGTTCAAGGCGATCCCTCCAATATGCGTTTGATTTATGCCCTGCTTTTAGGTCTGGGTGCTCATGCCTTGGCCAAGTCAGCCAATGCCGCTTTGACCGGTGGCTGGAAGTTTGTCCTTTATTTTGCGCCTGTGCAGATTTTGCATATGGCGGTGTTAATTGCGATTGTTTGGTGGATGGTCTTTTAATTATTAAAAATTTCTAACTAATTAATTTTTATATTTTTACTCGGTTTTATTTCAATGATTTTATAGCTATAATCGGCTGGCTTTACTTTAAAAAAACAATTGAATTAATATAATTTTTATAGGGTATTTATGAAATTTAAGACTTTATCATTCGCAATTTTTAGTGCATTCATGTTAAGTGCTTGTGGTGGAGGTTCATCTTCTGAATCATCAAATGAAGGCACAGGCACAGGCACAGGCACAGGCACAGGCAGTCTTGAACTTAGCACGCCCTCATTTCAACAATGGACTACATTTTTCATTGATGAATATTCTGATTCAACTTTAGATTATGAAATTGAGCAAAGTACTTTTGATCAAGGAAATTTATACTTTAAAGTTGAAGAAACCACAGGTTGGGATGAAAGCGATACATTCTCTTTAACCGAGAATGGATTATATGATACAGGCAATATCCATACTAAATATGGACAGTTAAATGGAGCAATCAGAACAAATGCTACTACATGGCAACTAGCACCATACTCCTCTATTAATTCAAAAGATCTTCAAACGACCATTAAATTTAAAGAAATTGATATTAGTGGTAAAAATATTGCTCCACTACTTAGTCCTATTAATTATTTAACACTTAAATATAATTTACTTGATACCTATACAATGGGGGAATTAGGTGAAAAATTCTATACTAGGACTTACGCACTATTA